>JBPCMC010000123.1:0-16320 GCA_051002645.1 Thermomicrobiales bacterium | reverse complement strand
CGTGGTATCGTTTGGCAGGCATCGCGGCACGCTCCATCGGCTCTTCCCCGCCCCTGCGGGAACGATGGAGGAGAGCATACCGCCGCACGGTCTAGCTATCAAACGGCCCGTGACAGACCACTAGTAGCATTCCGCGAAGTATACCAACAGATCGCACGCCGCCGCATTCCCGCTATACTGACGGTAGGGGATTGAACCACAGAGACACAGAGGACACAAAGAAAGACAAAGGGGGTCTTCTTTTTCTTCTCTTCCCCTCTCTGTGTCCTCTGTGTCTCTGTGGTTCAGAATCATTGGGGGATGCGATGGCCGAGTTCAGTATGGTGCGGACGATTGAGCGGACGCGGCAGGGGGAGTCGCTGGGGGCGGCGACGGTTGAGGCGCTCGTTGCCGGGTTCACGCGCGGGGAGATTCCCGACTATCAGACGGCGGCGTGGCTGATGGCCGTTCTCTGGCGCGGCCTCGCGCCGGACGATCTGACGAGCCTGACGATGGCGATGGCCCGCTCCGGCGACACGCTCGACCTCTCCGCGCTCGGTCGCCCGGTTGCGGACAAGCATTCGACCGGCGGCGTGGGGGATAAGACGACGCTCGTCGTCGCGCCGATTGTCGCGGCCTGCGGGGTGCCCGTCGCCAAGATGAGCGGGCGCGGCCTCGGCCACACGGGCGGCACGGTGGACAAACTGGAGAGCATCCCCGGCTTCAACCCGGAAATGTCCGTCGCGCGGTTCATGGAGGTCCTGCGCACGTGTGATCTCGTGCTCGCCGGGCAATCCGCCGATCTCGCCCCGGCGGACGGCAAGCTCTACGCGCTACGCGATGTCACCGGCACGGTGCCGAGCATCCCGCTGATTGCCAGTAGCATCATGGCCAAGAAACTCGCCATCGGCGCGGACGCCATCCTGCTCGACGTGAAGGTGGGGCGCGGCGCATTCATGCGGACGCTACCCGAGGCGACTGAATTAGCGGAAACGATGGTGCGCATCGGCACGGGCGCGGGCAAGCAGACGGTCGCCGTCATCTCCGATATGGACCGGCCCCTTGGTCGGGCAGTCGGCAACGCGCTGGAGGTGATCGAGGCGGTTGAGACGCTGCGCGGCGGTGGCCCAGACGACCTGCGCGCCCTCGCCTTCCATGAGGCGGCGCTACTCCTCGTCATGACCGGCGCCGCGCCGGACGAGGCGGCGGGCGAGCGGATGGCGATGGAGGCGATCGCATCGGGCGCGGCCTTCGCCACGTTCGCCGCTGTCGTCGCGGCGCAAGGGGGCGACCAACGCGCGCTGGAAGAACTCTCTCAACTACCCCATGCCGTCATCGTGCAGACCGTCGCAGCGCCGACGAGCGGCTACGTCGCGGCGATCGATCCGCTCGCCATCGGACAGGCGGCGATGCGCCTCGGCGCGTGCCGGGAGCGCAAGGGCGATACGATCGATCCCGCCGTCGGCATCGTCCTGCGCGCAACGGTCGGCGAGCGAGTAGAGCGAGGCGCGCCGCTCTTCGATATTCACGCACGAAACGCGGCGCAGGCAGCGTCAGTCCAGGCCGATGCCCTCGCCCGATACCGCTTCAGCGAGATACCGATCACCGTGCCGCCGCTCATCAAGACAATCATCACCGCGTGAGAATGATGCGGTATCCTCTCTTTTCCAGGTAGAGGCAAGCGTCCCGCTTGCCTCTACGGACGTGGCGGGGGAGGGGCTGCACGCCCGGCAGTTTCGACGTCGCGCGTATGCTAGATCGCTTCGACGAGCGCCGCCAGTTTCGTGAGGGCCATCTGCCAGCCGGTCTCGTTGTCGGCGGTCGATACGCCGGGCGGTAACCCATCATGCACGCCGAGGAGATCGGTGCCGCCATCGGCATCAACGAGCGTGATCGTGATCGTCATCGCGCCGCGTAGCGCCGGATCGGTCGTCTCGAACTCGTCCACTTCGACAATCTGCTCGTTCGGCACGAGCTTCGCGAAGCGACCGTGGTAGGTGTCGGTGTGCGCGGTCGTCTTGCCGGTCCCCGTCGGCGCGTCGTAGGTGAGCGAGACGCGAATTGCGCCGCCTTCGCGCGCGTCGAACTCATGCACGACGCAGGTCATACCCTCCGGCACCTTCCACTGTGCGATGGCACGCGCGTCGAGAAGCGTGCGATAGACGAGAGCGCGGGGCGCGTTGATGTGGCGACGGATGCGGGTCGAACTCATGCCCTCATCGTAGCACATCCAGCAGAGCACACCTCGCCAGAGGCGGCGGGGGCTTGCGGAAGGTCACGATGCATCGCGCGTTGGGATCGTGCCCGGTGCGGCGGTCATGCCGCTCTCCCTCAACCTGATCGAGGCGGCAATCGACATCGCCACCATGTCGCACCCGCTCACGCAGGCGGACAGCACGCAGCGCTATGCCTGGCGGCTCACGACCGACCTCCGCGCGACTCCGCAGGCATACGTCGCGTAACATTCACCACGCAACGTAGATCGGACGGGAGCCCTCTATGGGCGCTCGTCGTTGTGTGCGGAATAGATCGTGCCGACGTGGCGTAGGAAGAATGGCTGATCGCCGCGCATCATCAAGGAGCGTCCGATGCCCGCCCGCACCGACCCGACCGCGCCGCGCACCGGATTCGACCCGGCCACCTTCCCGCAGCGGCAGCTGTACAACCTGATTAACAGCATCGTCGCGCCGCGCCCAATTGCCTGGGTGAGCACGCGGAGCGCGGCGGGCATCGCGAACGTCGCCCCGCACTCCTATTGCATGATCGTCTGCCCGGACCCGCCGATCATCGCCTTCTCCTCGACGGGCGCGAAGGACACGCTGCGGAACGTCCGCGCGACGGGCGAATTCGTCTTCAATCAGGTCCCGGAATGGCTCGCCGAGGCGATGAACCTGACCTCTGGCGACTTCCCACCTGACATCAGCGAATTCGATTGGGCGGGCTTGACGCCCGTGCCGAGCGACGTGGTCGGCGCGCCGCGCGTCGGCGAATCGCCCGTCGCCATGGAGTGCATGCTGCTCGACATCCAGGAGTTCGGCCACGGGCCGTCGCACCTGATCATCGGCGAGGTCGTCCACATCGCCATCGACCCGGCCTTCATCGCGGACGGTATCCTCGATGTCACCCAGACACGACCCGTCGGCCGTCTCGCCCGCATCGCCTACAGCCACACGCGCGAGTTCTACGCCATGCCCCGCCCCACCTACCAGGGCCTCCTCGACGCGGATGCACAGCCGAAGCGGTAATCGGGGGCTTGAACCACAGAGACACAGAGGGCACAGAGGTCAGAAGGAGAGAGGCGGATTTATCCTTTCTCTTCTCCGTTCCTCCCTGTGCCCTCTGTCGGGCGCCCTCTGGGCAGCATGTGGTTAAGTATCAGTTCGGCAAGGCGGCGAGGAGGCGGTCGATTTCCTCCTCGGTATTGTAGAAGTTCGGTGAGGCGCGCAGGCCGAGGGGACGCAGGGCGACGATGATGCCCTGATCCTCGAGTTCCTTCGCCATCGCCGCATTGCGTTCCTTGCTGCCGAGCGTGAAGACGACGATTTGCGAGCGGTGCGCCGGGTCCGGTGAACTGACGATCTCGATGTTCTCTTTGCGCGTCAGGCCGGCATAGAGATGTTCGGCGAGCGCGATGTTCCGCTCCTGGATCGTCTTAATGCCGACCTCCTCGATCAGCCCGAGCGAGGTGGCGAGCGCCGCCCAGCCGATCCGGTTGCCGCCGCCCGCCTGATAGCGCGCCGCGCCGGGTTTCCAGTTCAGATGCCCCTCGAAGCCGTCGCCGCCGCTCTCCACCGACGAGATGCCGACGAATGTCGGCGCGATGCGGTCCACCGCCTCCGGCGCGACATAGAGCGCGGCGATGCCGAAGCCGGAGAGCAGCCACTTATAGCCGTGCGTCGCGAAGGTCGAGACGCGCAGCGCCTTCACGTCCAGCTCCCGCGCGCCAACCCACTGGATGCCGTCCACGATGAGCAGGCAGCCCGCGTCGGCGCACCGCGTGCCGAGCGATTCGAGGTCGGCCCGGTAGCCGGTGTCCCACATGATCGCGCTGCACGCGACGGCCCGCGTCCGGCTATCGACATGCGCCATGATCTCATCCACCGACGGCCCCGCCCCGGCGTACGGGATGAAACGCACCTCGACGCCGCGCTTCGTGAGGTTGTACATCGTGTACGAGAGGGCGGGGAACTCCCGCTGCGGCACGACGATATTGTCGCCCTCCCGCCACGCGATGCCCTGCACGGCGATATTCATGCCGTGCGTCGTGTTGCTCGTGAAGGCGATGTCCGCCGGGTCCGCGCCCATCAGCCGCGCCAGTCGCTCGCGGGCGATCTGCTCGTACGGCGGCGGCTGCTCCGCGCGCGCGGTGTGCGGCAATTGGCAGACCGCCGCGACTTCCTGCACCGCCTGCATCGTCCGCGTCGGCCACGGCCCCTGCGACGCCCCATTCAGGTACGTCACTTCCTGCACAATCGGGAACTCCCGCTCGCGCACCTCGCGAAGCGTTCCGGCACCATCCACGGCACTCATGACTGCCTCCCCCTCTTGCCAACGGCACTTACCAGCCTACTACCCGCCCATTCTATCCGAAAAGGGAATGTCAACCACTGAGGCACAGAGGACACAGAGAGGGATGGAGAAGATTTTTTAGACTCCCTTTCTCTCCTCTGTGTTCTCTGTGTCTCTGTGGTTGATCCCCGGCTTTCCCGGTTTCGTCGCGCTAGCGGCTGTAGTATAAGCATCGTGTTGGCTCATCAGATGGAGGAAGGGAGCAGAGTGGCGTGAAGATCGAGCAGAAGATCAAGGACCTGGGGCTAGAGATGCCGAACAACCCGGCGAATCCAGCAGCGAAGATTCTCATGTATCGGCGGACGGGCAACGTCGTCTATCTCTCTGGCCACGGCCCTTCGCGCGGCGGGGTCAATCAGTACATCGGCAAGCTCGGCAAGGACTTCTCGACGCAGCAGGGGTATGAGGCGGCGAAACTGACGATGCTCAACCTGCTGGAATCGCTCCAGAAATGCATCGGCGATCTGGACAAGGTGACGCAGGTCGTCAAGCTACTCGGCCTCGTCAACTCGACGCTCGACTACACCGAGCAGCCCGGCGTCATCAACGGCGCAACCGAACTGCTGATCGAACTCTACGGCGACGCGGGCCGCCACGCACGCTCCGCCGTCGGCATGGCCCAACTGCCCGGCGGCATGGCCGTTGAAATCGAAATGATCGTCGAAGTCGCGGACTAGGGGACGGACGCTAACCACAGAGGCACAGAGAACACAGAGAGGGAACGGAGAACAGAAGAAGACTGGGGGCGCACGTTCCTATTCCTTCTCTATCTCTTCTCAGTGTCCCCTCTGTGTTCTCTGTGCCTCTGTGGTTCAATTCCCCCGCAGTTGGGTGACGATGGTGACCCAGGGGGCGGCGGCGAGGGCAGTGCGCATGGCGGCCTCGTCGGTGAAGGTCTCGGGCAGGCGGCGGCCCTCGCAGACGAGCCGGACGGATGCATGGCGGAAGGGCCAGGGGTCGAGCGTGATCTGGAGCGGGTCGCCGTCCGCCGGGGTCAGCGTGAGCGTGACCGGGTCGGTGGCGGTCGGCACGTCGGGGATGGAGATAGGCTCTCGCACGCCGTGGCAGAGCGCGAGCGAGAGGCGATCCCACAGCGCGACGAGGCGACGGTTCCGCGCGACGGCTTCCTCGGTGGCGTGCGGCGCGTAGACCGGATCATCGCGCAGGCTGGCGAGTAGTTCTTCCTGGAAGGCGTGTTCCACCTTCAAATAGTTGCGTGCCGCCTGCGCCTCCTCCGGCGAGTCGCGCGCCCAGTCGTGGAAACGCTCGTAGAGGCCCGTGCCGTGCAACGACGTGAGCAGCGCGGTATACCGCCCCTGCACGAGCGCCTGCCGCCCGGCGTCTGTCCAGCCGCGAACGTGTTGCAGGGTCGGCATGTTCATGAAGGTGTACGGGCGGCCCGTCGCGGGGTTGAGCGTCGGCGCGCGCTCCCATGCGGTCATGCCGACATCGTGCTGCTCCGCGCCGAGGCAGACTTCCTCCCACGGCGTGACTGCCCCGAACCGCTCGTTGCCCCAGTGCCGCGCCAGTTGCGCCGCGACCCACCCATGCACCGGCTGCGTAATAACAATCAACCCCTCCGGGTCCTCACGATGCAGCATTCTCCCCTCCTGACGATGACGGATTGAACCACAGAGACAACTCGGAGGGAGCAACTATTTGAAGATATTCTATTCAATCACTTTTTCCTCTGTTCCCTCTCTGTGCTCTCTGTGTCTCTGTGGTTCACGTCTGCGTCCGTGTATCATGCCGCTGTTGAATGTGACGCGCAATGCGGTGGGGGTGGGCGAGCGTGGCGACCTTTTCTGAGGATTTTGTCTGGGGGACGGTGACATCGGCGTACCAGACGGAGGGTGCGGTCCGTGAGGACGGGCGAGGCGAGACGATCTGGGACCGCTTCACGCATACGCCGGGTCGGGTGCGCGATGGCAGCACGGGTGATTTCGCGTGCGACTCCTATCACCGCTACCGCGACGACATCGACCTGATGCGGCGGATCGGCGTCAATGCCTACCGCTTCTCGGTCGCGTGGTCGCGTATCTACCCGGACGGCTACGGACGGCTGAACGGCGCGGGGTTGGACCACTACGAGCGCGTCGTGGACGCGCTGCTCGCGGCGGGGATCGCGCCATACATCACGCTCTATCACGGCGATCTGCCGCAGTTGATGCAGGATCGCGGCGGCTGGACGAACCGCGACACGATCTCCGCCTTCATGGAGTACGCGGACACGCTCTCCCGCCACCTCGGCGACCGCGTGACGCATTGGGTGACGCACAACGAGCCGTGGCATGTCGCCTATCACGGCCATGTGACGGGCGAGAATGCGCCGGGCCTGCACAGTTGGAAGACGGGCCTGCAAGTGGCGCACAATCTCCTCGTCTCGCACGGCGAGGCGGCGCCGATCCTCCGCGCGAACGGCACGGCGGCGACGCAAATCGGCATCGCTATCGGCGTCATGCCCTGCTACCCCGCGACCGACCGCGAGGCGGATTTCGCGGCGGCCGTCCGGTACGACGGTTTCGCGAACCGCTGGTATCTCGATCCGCTCTTCCGTGGCGCGTATCCGGACGACATCATGGAATTGTTCGCGGCGGACGCGCCGGAGGTGCAGCCCAACGATATGGCGAAGATCGCCGCGCCACTCGACTTCCTCGGCGTCAACTACGCCAGTCATGCCATCGTCCGCGACGATTCTGCCCCGCCGATCATGGCAGCGCGCGTGCCCCATGAGGACGAACCGCCCGAGGCTGTCCAGATCGAGGGGCTGTACGATGCCCTGACGCGCGTGCAACGGGAATACGCGCCGCCCGCCCTGCTCATCACCGGCAACGGCGCGCCGGACAACGCCGAACCGGACGAGCACGGCGTCATCCACGACCGGGCACGACTCGATTACCTGCGCGCCCACTTCCCGCAGATGCTCCGCGCCATCGACGCGGGCGTGCCGCTGCGGGGTTACTTCCTCTGGACATTGATGGACTCATTCGCCTTCCCCGGCGGCTACAGCACCCGTTTCGGCATCGCCTACACGGACTTCGCCACCCAATCGCGCACTCTCAAAGAGAGCGGCCACTGGTATACCCACGTCATCGCCGAGGGCGAAGTCCGCGATGCGTAAGAGCGGATTTTATAGAGCATCCCATGAGGCAACTGGCACGCGTTTGAGGGACAATTCAGTGAAGCGGATGAGGAGTTCTCCATATGGCCAGAGCAACATGCGATGCTCGAACAGACCCCCTTCTACAATATCCACTTCGTGATAGAGCACTTGCGCTTGCTTCGTGTCGCCCGACATGATCGCCCGTCTTTCGATGCGACCGAGGACGCGCAAGTCAACTCCAGCGACGAGTTCTTCTTTCGATCGGCTCACGAGAACTGCAAGACCGTTATTACGACTAAGAAGTGTTGCCTGTTCATATCGCAAGTTCAGGTCGAAATAACCATTCGGGCTGTCACCAGCGCGAAGCATGATTTCAAGTAGGCCAGTTGTGACATCGCGCGCGAATCGCTTGCATATCGCGTCGTTCAGATCAGTTGTTGCGAGTATTCGCAGATCAGGAGGGAGTTCGGATACAATTTCATTGTGGCGGTCCATGGATGCCGCATCAATGCGTAGCATTCTTGCATCGCTGTACTGTCCCGTAGACCACTTCCGCGTTCTGAAGCGCATCAGCGACTTGTCTCTCGCATACATTCGACTGTTTGGCATACTTCCTCCGACGAACCGGCTACATGGCATGTTCGCTCCTTTTTGAGACGGAAACAGGCTTGCTATGATAGCGCATCGAGGCGGCGATCCTCGCGTTGCGGTGCCCTCATCTCGACGATCTGGCAGCAGGCGATAGGACGGGGAGGGCGGTTCGAGCACCGCCCCTACGAGACAACGGCGATAACGGATGTCGCGACATTGCCATCCTGAAGCGGCGTGAGGACCCCAAGTGGTTCATGTTCAAATCCCTCGCCACAATACTTGACGCACCGTGTGCAGGTGCGACACTGACGGCGTGGCAGGTGCGCCGGGTCCGTCGGAGGAATGCCATGCAGCGTCCGCGATTTTCACCGCTCTCCCGCCGTTCGTTCCTCTCGAAATCGGTGGCGGCAGTTGCGGGGGCCGTTCTCGCCGCCTGTGGGTGGATGCGCCGTGACGATGTCGCCGGGATGGTGACGGGTTCACCGGCGCCGCCGCGTCTCCTCGCCCCCACTGCGGCCTGCGGCGATACGGACGACCATGGCATCACCCCCGCGCAGACAGAGGGGCCATATTTCACGCCCAACTCTCCCGAGCGCGTCTCGCTGCTCGAACCGGACATGGCGGGCGCCCGGCTCGTCGTCGGCGGGACGGTCTTCGCCACCGACTGCACGCCGGTCGCCCGCGCGCTGCTCGACTTCTGGCAGGCGGACGACGCGGGCGTCTACGACAACAGCGGCTATCGCCTGCGCGGTCATCAGTACACCGACGATGCGGGCCACTTCTCACTCGAAACGATTATCCCCGGTCTCTACCCCGGCCGGACGCGCCACATCCACGTCAAGGTGCAATCCCCGAACGGACCGATCCTGACGACGCAACTCTACTTCCCCAACGAACCCCGCAATGCCCAGGACGGCATCTTCGACGCCAGCCTGCTGATGGACATGCAGGATAGCGCCGACGCCAAACAAGCCACCTTCAACTTCGCCGTCAATGCGTAATTGCTCCCCCTTCCCCCGTGGGGAAGGGCGGGTGCCCTCCGGGCGGGAGGGGGTTAGGGCTCCCGCGCTGCACTAATCGCCGGGCGAACGCGCGCTCCTCCGCCCCGACCGTGCCGAGGGCGAGCAGCGCGAAGCAGTAGACCGTGCCGCCAATCAGCGCGCCCGCCCACGCGCCGAGTTCCGCGCGCCATCCCACGCCCCACGCGACGAGCGCGAAGAGCGCCGCCGCGATCACCGGCTGCCACGCCAGCCGGATCAGCGGCAGGGGGCCGAGCGCGGAGCGCGTCCAGAAAATGAACGGTACGACGAGCACCACCTCCGAGAGGACGGAGATCACCGCCGACGCCTGATACGAATAGCGCGGGATGAAGAGCAGGTTGGCGGCGATGTTGAAGACGACCGTCGCGGCGAACGCCCAGGTCATTCGCCGCTGCTGGCCGAGGGCGATCAGGACGTACTGCGTGACGCCGTTGACGAACGAGAAGGGCAGGAGCCAGACGATCAGACGGAGCGCGGTCGCCGCCCCCGGCAGATACGCCTTGCCGCCGACAACGCGGACGAGTTCGGGGGCGAGGACCGCCGCGCCGACCGCCAGCGGCAGCGCGACGATGAGCAGGAGGCGGACGGCGAAATGGTAGGTCCGTGCCAGGCTCGCGCGATCCCGCACCGCCTGTCGCGCCAACTGCGGGAAGAGGACGAGCGTGAAGGTCGAGGAGATGATGAGCAAGGTGTTGATGAGCTTGATGCCGACGCCATACAGCCCGACCGCCGTCTCCCCCTTGAGCGGTTGGAGGAGGAAGACATCGAGGGTGAAGAAGAGCGATTGCAAGAGGGCATTGACGAGTAGCGGCCCACCGTCGCGCCGGAATCGCTGGCCCGCGCCCCAGCGCAGCGACCACTCCGCGCGCACGCCGAGCCGCCGGATGAGCAGGATGATCGGCCCAAGCGTCAAGAGATTGGCGACGACCGCCGCGACCGCCAGGCCGACCGGCCCCCACCCGACTAGCAGCGCCCCCGCCCGCAGACCGAGCCCGACGAGGCTGCCGAGGATCGTCACCGCTGCGGGGATTTCGAACCGCTCCCGGCCATTGAAGACGCTCGTCGCGGCGTCCGTGTACGCCGTCGGCACCACCGAGAGGGCGAGCAGCACCACCGCGCCAATCTGCACCGCGCCGATGCCGCCCCAGAGCGCGTTCGCGACCAGAAAGGCGGCGAGCGGCGGCAGCGAGAGGGCGAGCAGCAGCAGCCGCAGGAGCGTCGTCTGGCCGAGCAGCGCCCCGGCGCGTTGCGGCGCGTGGGCGATCTGTTGCGTCGCCAGGGTGCCCATGCCGAAGTCCGTCACCGTCTTCAGATAGAGCCAGACGAGGATGGCGAATTGATACTGCCCGTTCCCGGTCGGCCCGAGGGCGCGGAGCATGTAGAGCGCGAAGAGAAAGTCGAGCCCCTTGTTCACGAACTGCGAGAGCAGCAGGAAGCCGCTGTTCTTCGCGACCAGTTGCACCGCGTTGGCGTCCCGCCCCCGGCTCCAGCGCGCCCAGAAGACGAGCGCCCCGACGAACGCCAGCGCCAGCACCCCAACGACGATCGACGCGAGCAGAACTTTCATCGCACCTACGCGCAAAATCACGACGGGGCAATCAGGCCGCGCCCCGATTGCTCAGGGTACACGTTCCCCGCGTTTGACGCACATCGGGGCGGCCATGTCGCGGCGAGACGCCAGCCGCACGGGTCGCGCCCGTAGGCGAGTCGTCTGGCCCAGGTCGTCGGAGCGCGTCGCAACGCGTCCGCATCCAGCATCGCCGAGTGTCGGTTCACAAAACCCCATTCTCGCAATGCACGCTGCACCTGCGTCGCCCCTGCCTCCAACGTGTATCCCGCTTCCGCGAGCGCGCCACGGTTTAGCCGGATTTCCAGCGTCGCGCCGGGTTGCGCGAGCGCGATCAGGCCATCACGCAACGCCGGATCGCCGTCGAGCAGGGCGGCGAGCAGGCTTCCCCACGGGAAGTTGATCGTCATCCGTGTCGCCAGCCCGCGCAGTTCGCGGGGAAGCGTCAGCGCATTGGCGATGATGAAGAGCGCGTTGCCTGGCCCGCTCCGCGAGACGCCGCGCAGATTCTCCCGGCAGGCGTCGATGCCGATTGCGAAGCACGTCGGGCATTCCTGCGCGATCGTCCGGACATAGCGGCCATCGCCCGTGCCAATGTCGATCAGGATGTCCCAGTACCCGATGATCCGTGCCGCCAGCATCGCGGCGTCGATGATCCCTGCCTGTTTGCCACAGATACATTCCATGCGTTCCCGTCCGTTCTTTCGTTTCGGCGTATCGTCGAAGGGCGAAAGACGGGCATGGGGGCGCACGGGCACGGGAATGTCGGGGCGCGGCGCAAGAGCGCCGGTGTCAACCACCGTCGAGGTTATCGGGCGTAGGCTGTTTCTGCGGGCGGATTAACGCAAAACGCGCGGGCCAGTGGCCCACGAAATCATCGTCGGGGGGATAGTTATGCCGCGTTAACTCTTAGCAGGGCGGGCGGGCGAGATGCACGATTTGGATCCTCATCGCGGAAGCCTTTCTAGCCAGGCATCGTCAGCGATATTCCCAACACGAGACGAGTATATCACGACGCTCCATGATAGACATCCAGCAATGCGCGGGCGGCGTCACCCCAGCCCATCGTGGCGGCACGGCCCAAGCCCATCGTGCGGCGGGTGGCGCGGGTCGTGTCGTCCGCATCGAGAGCGGCGGTAATGGCCTCCGCCAGGGCTGCGGCGTCGCCGGGGTCGGCGTACCAGGCGGCGTCCCCCGCCACTTCGCGGTGTGGCGGGATGTCGGAGGCGACGACCGGGGCGCCGCAGGCCAGCCCTTCTAGCACCGAGAGGCCGAACCCCTCATACCACGCGGGCGCGACCACCGCATCGGCGGCGTTGTAGAGCGCGGGGAGCAAGTTGTCCGGCGGGGAGCCGAACTGCACATCCCCGGCGAGATGCAACTCCTGCAACGTATCGAAGATGGGGCCGAACTGCCACCCCTGCCGCCCGGCGATGACGAGCGCGTGCGGCAAACCGGCCGCGCGCAGCCGGGCGTAGGCGCGCAGGAGCGTCGGGTAGTTCTTGCGCGGCTCCAGCGTGCCGACGGCGAGCAGATAGGGCCGGTCCGCGCTGCCGATAATCTGTGCGACCGCCGCGCGGGCCTCGGCGCGCTCGCCCGGCGGGTAGGGCCGGAACCGCCCCTCCACCCCATTCGGCACGACCGAGACCCGCTCCGGCGGGATGTTGAGCCGTTCGACGACTTCCCGCGCGGTGAAGGCGGAGACGGCGAGCACTCGATCCGCCCGCCGCACGACGCGCGGCACGATGCCCGCCAAATACGACGCCAGCGACGGCTCCGCGTAGCGCGGCACGGCGAGGAAACTGAGGTCATGCACGGTGACAAGCAGCCGGGAGTGACGAACGCGCGGCGCGACGTAATCGAGGGCGTGGTAGCAATCGACCGGCCCGGTGAATTGCTCCACCGGCACCGGCACGTGGGCGCGGTGCCAGAGGCGCGTCATCCAGGCGGCGGGGAGCGGGAGTCGTTTGAACGTCACGTTCCCGTCGGGGCCGTAGCCCGGCGCGGTCGCTGGCAGCCGGATATCCCCCTCCGGCGCATCGGGCACGGGCAAGAACCCGGCGGGTATCACGCCATCGCGCCCCTCGGTCGCATAGAGGTAGGTGAACTGCGTCTCCCGGTCGAGCAGCGGCAGCGCGTATGCCAGATGCCGCGCCACCCGCCCAATCCCCGCGCCCTGCGTCACCGCCGGGGTCACATCGACCGCTACGCGAAGGACTAAGGACTGAGGACTAAGGACTAAGGTTGGCTTGTCCACGTCTTCGGTCTCCGCCCTCCACTTTGTCCGATTCCAACACCCAGTCGCACGAGTTCATCCGGCGTTTGGCTCACTTAGTCCTTAGTCCTCAGTCCTTAGTCCTACTATTTCTTCCGGCTAATGATGTAGATGACAAGACCGACGAGGAGGACGCTCCAGTAGCCGATCACGCGGTCGACGATGGCGACAGAGGCGGCGGCGTTACGCTCGACGCCGACCCATTGCAGCACGCCAACGATGCCGGTCTCCACCGCCCCCAGCCCGGCGGGCGTCAGCGGGACCGTCGTCAGCAGCGAGGCGGCGAGGGCGACGAAAAGGGTCACGGCGATGGAGACGTGGATATCGAGGGCGCGGGTGATGAAGAAGACGCGCAACCCCTCCTGCATCCAGATCACCGCCGTCAAGCCGATCAGCGAGGGCCAGCGGCCGAAGGAGCCGAAAATCCCTTCCTCCAGCCGCCGATATTGGACGGAAATCTTGTGCGGCACGATCCGCTCCAGCAGCCCCTCCGCCCGCCGCAAGACGAGCAGGCCGACCAACCCGGCGACCGCCAGGACGCCGCCGAAGATGAAGAGCGTCACCGCGACGCGCGGCAGTTTATTGCCGAAGACAACCAGACCACTGACGACGAGGAAACTGAAGAGGCCGAGGATGTCCATCAACCGCTCGGCGAGAATCGTGCCGAGCGTGCGCGTGAAGGAGACGCCCGTCGCCTTCTTGAAGAGGTAGCCGCGATAGACATCGCCCAACTTGGCGGGCAGGAGCGTGTTCGCGAACCAGGAAAGGATGAAGATTTCGATCAGCCCGCCGACATTCGGCGTGTCGATGCCGTGCTCGCGGTCGTAGCCCGCGTTGTGCAGGATGATCTTCCAGCGCACGGCGCGGACCGGGAAGGAGAGGTAGTAGACCACGAAAGCGCAGAGCAATAGCCACGGATTCGCGCCACGGACATTGCGCCATACCTCGTGGACATTGATATTGAGCCGCATCACGACGAGAACGATGATGACGACGGCGACCACGAAGGAAAGGATCGTCCGGGGCTGCTTCAGCCGCTGCGCGAACGAGATGCCCTCCTCCGCGACCGCCTCGGTGACATCGCCGTGCGTACTGTGCGCGGGGTCGATCAGATCGGGTGTCGGGTCTTCGCGCACCGCATTGAGCGAGATGTCGTCCAGCGTCTCGGCGCTGTCGGCGCCGCCATTCGGGTGGCGGGCAGGCGGTGGGACGATGGCTTTCGCGCCCGGATCAATCACCGGCGGCTTCCTCGGTGCGATACCAGTCGTACAGCCGCGCGATGCCGCTGCGTATGTCGGTCGCCGGTCGGTAGCCGAGCGCGTCAGAGGCGCGGCTGTTGTCCGCGAAGGTGACGGGCAAATCGGCGGCGAGGGCGGAGTGCTGCTCGATGATCGCGGGCTTCTCGACAATCGTCTCGATGACGCGGATCAAGTCGCGGATCACCACCGGGTGCTCGTTGCCGAGGTTGAAGACGCGGAAGCCGCCCGGCGTGTCGAGCGCCGCGAGAATGCCGGAGACCGTATCGGCGATATAAGTGTAATCCCGCTGCACCGAGCCATCGCCGCGCAGTTGAATCGGGATGCCGCGATGGACGGCATCGACGAAGCGGTAGGTCGCGAGGTCCGGCCGGACGCGCGGCCCGTAGGCGTTGAAGAAGCGGAGCGCCGTGACAGGGAGCGTATAGAGGCTGGCGTAACTCTGGCCCATCGCCTCCGCCGCCACCTTCGTCGCGCCGTACGGGGACATGGGACGCAGCGGTTGGTCCTCGCGGAAGGCCGTCCCGCCCGTATCGCCGTAGACGGTCGAGGAGGAGGCCATCACGACATGGCCGACGCCCGTATCCCGCGCGGCATCGAGAACGTTAATCGTGCCGAGGACATTGACCTGTGTATAGAGCGCCGCCTGACCGACCGATGGGCCGACCGCCGCCATCCCCGCGAGGTGGATGACCGATGCCGGCTTCGTATCGACGAAGACCTGGCGGAGCGCGGTCGCGTCCGTGATGTCGGCGGTGTGTAGGCTGAATCGCGGGTGCTCGGCGGCGCGGGCGATGTTGCGCCGCTTGCGGGCGGCGGGATAGAGGAAGTCGCTGAAGCAGTCGACGGCGATCACCCGATCACCCCGCGCGAGCAACGCCTCCACGACGTGGCTGCCGATGAATCCCGCGCCCCCGGTGACCAGTACTTGCATGCGCTCCCGTATCCCAGCCATCACCCGCAACCCACCATGAACCCATGCAGTGTACACGACGCCGTACGGACGAACAAATGGCGGGGAACCTCACCCCCGGCCCATCTCCGTCACGCGGCGAGGGGTGACTCGCAGGAAGCGCCGTGGCTTATCATGAAGATGTTTCTTCTCCACATTGGCTCCCCCTCTCCATCGCGGGCGCCCTCTGGGCAGGTGAGAGGGGTCAGGGGGTGAGGTTCCCGACCCTCCTTGACGCGACCCGCGCGATGCGGTACTACCGTGACCGGCGATTCCCTCTTGCACGCTTTCGCACTATAGGCCGGGAGGACGATCATGGCTCCGTTCGACAGCGCGAAACTTCAGCAGTTAATGGAGGACGCGGGCATGGACCTCCTGCTCGCCAGCAGCCGCCACAATGTGCGCTACCTGACGGGCGGCTACGTCTATCACTTCCACGAGCGCGGCCAGCGGATGGGCTCGACGCAATACCTCGCCTTCGCGGGCGTACCGCGCGGGCGGGTCGGCGATGCCTTCTATATCGGTGCGTCAGGAGAGAAGATGGGGCTGGAGGTGCTGCCGCTCTGGATTGGGCAGCGGAATCTCGACGCCGGAGAGGTGGCATCCTCCGCCACTGCCGCCGCGATGACGGCGCGGTCGCTCGGCGCGGCGAGCGGGACGATCGGCGTCGAGATGCCCTTCCTCCCCGCCAGCGCGCTACGTGCCTTGCAGACCGGTCTACCGGGCGCGACCTTCGTCGATGCGACGGACCTGCTCCATGAACTGCGCGCGATCAAGACGGAGGCCGAGATTGCCATCTTGCGCGAGGTATCCGACCGCGTCGCCACGGCGATTCAGGCCGGGTTCCGCGCCGGGCATGATGGCGTGCCGACGCGCGAACTGGCCGCGACGGTGGAACGAGAGATGGGCGCGCACGGCGTCACCTTCCTCTGGGCCTTCACGAATGCCGGCCCCGGCTACCTGCGCGCCCCCTCGGAGACGCGCTGGG
>JBPCMC010000122.1:0-8469 GCA_051002645.1 Thermomicrobiales bacterium | reverse complement strand
TAGCCGCCGAGACGTTTCATGGCTGCTTGGGCGTCCGGGTAGTTCTTGTCGTCCACGAGGGCCATCTGATACTCGCGCTTGGCGGTGGCGATGTCGCCCTGCTTCTCGTAGACGATGCCGCGCTCGTAATGCATGATGGCGAAGACGCCCGCCGATTTGATGTTCTCCTGCGAGACTTGCAGCGCCTCGTCGTTCATGCCGAGATTGACCATCGCCGTGACGGGCCATGATTGATACCAGAGTGTCCACGGATACTTCTGGATCATGCCCATGCTGCGCGCCTTGTGGTAGGCATCGACCGCCTTCTGGTAGTCGCCATCCTTGAAATAGCCGCCGCCGAGCGCCAGGTAGAGTTCGGCATTGGTCGGCTGCTGCTCGATCCGGTTCTGCACATAGGCGATGTCGTGCGCGATGTTCACCTTCAGGTTCATGTCATCGCCCATCACGCGCTGCACGCTCGGCGCGAGCTTATCGTTCCAGACGGGAATGTAGACGTAGTTGTAGACCGGCCAGAGGTCATCGAACTCGGCGTACGAGATCGGCACCGCCGCGCCCTCCATCGAGTCGTTGATGAGGAAGACGCCCTTGCCGTCGTCGTAGCCGCGCACGACGCGCCAGTGGCCGATGCCCGCGTGATCGGTGCGGTTCTGCCACTGCCCGACGATCACCGGCACGCCACTGGCGACGAGTTGCTTGACGCGATCCACCGTGCCGCCCTGGTATGCCTCCGCCTGCACGCCCTGGCCGCGCAGATAGTCAACGATACGGTTCGACTCGACATTCTTGCTGCCCTTGACGCCGTTGTTCGGGCGCAAGAAGGTCGTTACCGCGTTCGGGTCCAGTTTGATACCGAAGTAGGAGACGGCCATCGCAATCGACTCTTCGGCGCACTGGTTCCAGCCCTGGAACCAGTGCGACATCGGCTCCAGGAAGGTCGCAGGGGCGATGGCCTGCGGCTTCGGCGTCGGCGCGATAGTTGCCGCTGCGGGTGCCGCTGTCGCAGTTGGCGCGACGGTTGGTACCAGCGTACTCGTCGCGGTGAGGGTCGTTTGGGCGACGAGCGCAGGCGCGGTCGTCGCCGTCGCCGCCACGGTCGGGGCAACGGTCGGGGCAACGTCCACTGCCGGTTGCGCCGGTTCGGTGCCGACATCAGCGACCGGGGCGGCGACATTGGCGGCGGGCAGTTGATCCAGTTTGATTACCACGCCCGCCGGGGTGGCCGTCGGCACGGGCGCGTTCAGATAGGGGATGTGACTGCGGACGCGCGCCGATTGCAGGCCCATCACGCCGGTAATCATCCCAAGAATTAGAACGGAGGTCGCGACGCCGAGCCAGCGATCGGCGCGGGAGAGACGTTTCATGCCGGTTTCCCTCATGTGGCGCGTGCACCTGCCCATTCGGAAGATGCGCTCATCATACACATTCTGTCAAGTTGATGCGAGATTCCAGTAACCCAAATGGTACTATTGCATCTCGGATGCCATGAGCGGCGCGGCTTGGAGAGGGATTGAACCGCCACGATGCCAAGAGCGCCAAGAAACGCGAAGAAGAGAGTCTTTATCTCTTTTCCCTCTTGGCGTCCTTGGCGTCCTTGGCGGTTTTGCATCCTCCGTTAGCGTATGCTGGCGGCTTCGCCATCTCGGTCGCGCCACCAGGTCGCGACATGATCGGCACGGGCAATCCAGACATCGCCGAGGTCAATCAGGTATTCGAGCAGGCGGGCAAAGACGCGGCTCTGTGCCGGGCGTCCCATCAGGTGCGGATGAAAGGTGAAGCAGGCCAGCGCCCCTTCGTCGCGCAAGACATCAACCGTCTCCTGCCAGACGGCGAAGGCGTCGTCAGGCGCGAGGTGATTGTCCCAGAAGAGCGCGTAATCATCGAGGAAGAGGGTCGGCGGCAGATGGACGAGCGGCGGATGCGCCGCATCCGGTTGCATCATCTCGGGCAGATCGCCCCACTGGAAATCCATCTGATAGCGGAAGCCGAGCGATTGCAGGAGGGCGGACGTCTCCGCGCTGGGGGCGAATCCGGCCGTCTTGTGCCCGACAGGTTGCGTCCCGGTGATCGCTGTCAGCGCGTCGCGCGTCCGCATGATGTCGGCGCGCTGCTCATCGGCGCTCAGGTCATCGTAGTGGGCGTGATCCCAGGTGTGGCAGGCGATTTCGTGCCCTTCGTCGTGGCAGCGGCGCACGAGCGTCGGCGCTTCCTCCGCCACCTGCCCGACCCAGAACCACGTCCCGTTCACGGCGAAATCCGCCTGCACGCGCAACAGCCGGTCAACACCGGCGCGGAGATCGTATTGCCCGATCGCGCGCTTGCCGACGCGATGGTCGCCGTATTCGCGGCGCAGCCATGTATCGCTGTCCACATCGACGCTGAGGACGATGGCGCTCCGATGCCCGGCGGGCCACATTGAGCGCGTAGTGGTCGGTTCAATCTCCACGGATTATCGCTCCGTCAGGCCATCGCGGGGATCATCGCCCCGTGCGTCGCGAAGAGGTCATCGACGAGCGACCAGGTCTGATCGAGCGTCAATTCAGCCGACAGATGCGGGTCGAGCATGGCGGCGTGGTAGACATGCTCCCGTTTCCCTTCCAGCGCCGCCGCAATCGTTACGTCCTGCACATTGATATTCGTGCGCATCAATGCCGCGAGATGGACGGGCAGATCGCCAATCACCGTCGGCTGCACGCCGCTCGCGTCAACGAGGCAGGGCACCTCGACGGTGCAGCGATCCGGCAGGTTCGTAATCAATCCGTCGTTGCGCACGTTGCCGTAGATGACCGCAGGGATGTTTGTCTCCCGCGCCCGGATGATCTGCGCGCAATATTCGTGGGTCGGCGTGACGGCGAGCGGCGTGTCGTTATTGGTCAGTTCGTCGCGCATTGCCGCCCAGCGCGCATTCTGGCTCTCGCAGCGCGTGATGTATTCGTCGAGTGGGACATGGAAGCGCTCGATTAACTCCGGGTGGTCGCGCTTGATGAAGTAGGGCACATACTCCGCGAAGTGCTCGCTCGACTCGGTGACGAAGTAGCCGAGCCGCCGGAACATCTCGAAGCGCACCGCGTCGTGCATCCTGAGCGCCGCGCTGTCCGGCCGCTCGACGGCATCCGGCCCCGGCAGCGGCGGATAGGCATCGGTCGCGCCGTAGCGCGCCCGCAGCATCGGGTAGGCGTCCTCGCCGTTGACACGCAGCGAGAGGTAGAAGGCCATGTGATTGATGCCCGCGCACCGGTACTCCATCGCTTCGGCGGGTACATCGAGGTAGCGCGCCAGTTGCGCCGCCGTCCCCTGCACGCTGTGGCAGAGCCCGACCGTCGCGATGCGCGTCGCGCGCAGCACCGCGCCCGTCACCATCGCCATCGGGTTGACGTAGTTGAGGAAGAGGACATCCGGGCAGACCGATTCCATGTCCCGGCAGATGTCGATCACGACGGGGATCGTCCGCAGCGCGCGGAAGATGCCGCCGATGCCGAGCGTGTCCGCGATTGTCTGCCGCAGACCATATTTCTTCGGGATCTCGAAATCGATCACCGTGCTCGGCTTGTAGCCGCCGACCTGGATCATGTTCACCGCGTAATCCGCCCCATCGAGCGCGGCACGGCGGTCGGTTGTCGCCGTGATGCACGGTTTCGCGCCGACCGCCTCGGCGACGCGATGCGCGACGATCTCCGCGACCCGCAGCCGCTCGGGGTCAATATCCATCAAGGCGATCTCGCTCCCGGCCAACTCAGGGTGCGAGAGAATATCGCCGAGCAAATTCTTCGCAAAGACGACGCTCCCCGCGCCGATCATCGTGATCTTCGTCACGTTCCCTCCGGAGTGAACAGTGGGCAGTGGGCAGCAGGACGACGCCCAATCTGTCTGCTGCTCACTGCCCACTGCCCACTTACCCGTATCGTACCTGCGGCGCGGCGACCTGGGGCATGGCGGTCATGATCTCGTCCAGCGTCTTGCTGCGTGTGACGATGGCGGCGAACTCCGTACTGTTGGATTCCGGCACCCACCAGACGCGCCCGCGATAGTGGACGCGCACACCACCCGCGTCGAGCAGGATATGCAGGCCGATCTTCCGCTCCATCAGCGCCGCAATAGCATCTTCGCCGCCGACCATTCGGACGAAGCGGGTATACATCCGCTTGCCCATTTCCAGCAACATGAAGGGCTTGGTGAGCGCCTCCGGCTGCTGCACGGTCGCCGGATCAACCGCGTTGGCGATGCCGCCGGTCATCTTGACCGGGTTGCCGAGCGCGGGCCCGTTGCCGGGCTGATCGGCCCGCGTCTGCCCGAGCGAATGATCCTCGTTGATGACCTGGGTGCGCCCACGCAATGCCGACGGGTCGCTGCTCATGGGGTCCTCCAGTAGCCAGTAGCCAGTAGCCAGTAGTCAGTAGCCATCCGGCGTGCAGTGACGGCACCTGCGACTATGGCGGCAGTATAGCAAAGCGTACGCTCGCGCGTCCCCACTGGCTACTGGCTACTGGCTACTCGTTACTGATTGGGGCGCGCGATGACGATGATACGATCGCTGTCCACTCCGTATGGATAGCAGGTGACGAGGGTGAGGCGTTCATCGCCGGTCGTGCCGATAAAAGCGGCGTTCGCGACGCGCTTTTCGAGCGTCTCGCCGACTTCGGGCAGGAGCAGGATGTCATCGACATGATAGGCGATCTTCCGGTCGCCCGCCTGCACGTCGATCTCGTCACCCTTCTTGAGTTTGTAGAGATTCTTGAAGACCTCACCCTGCCAGTCGTCGTGGCCGGAGAGGACGACGTTCTCTCCTTCGCCGGGACTCGCGCTGGAAAAGTTGTGGCCGACGGCGTAGGGCGCGACATCCCAGATCAGGGCGTCCTGCCCGTCCACCGTGGTCTGCGAAACGCCGACCTCAACGATGTCGGAATCCACCTTGATGGCGGGGATCTGAATATGCGTCGGCAGCGGCATTTTCGGTCGGGGCGGTGGCGTCGGCGCGGCGGTCGGCGCGTCGCTGCCCGGCGCGACGGGTTGGGGCGTTGGGGTAGGTGCCACCGGCGCGACGAGGATCGAGCGGTCGAGGCCGTTCGATGTGGTCGCGACGGGCTGCGCCGCACGGGTCGCGACGTTCGCGGTCGGCGTGCGCGCGGTATCGGGTACGAGCACGCCGGAAACGGTCGAAGGGAACGGCGTCGGATGATTCGCCGCCGCCTGCGTGGAGACTGGGGGCGGAGTAGACACGCGGGAGAGGAATGCCTGCGTCTCGGCGTCCTGCTGGTGCCGGTGCCAGGCGGTGATGCCAACGGTCAAGGCGATCGTCAGGAATCCGGCGGCGATCAGTAATGTACCGAGCCACTGACTGATGCGGCGCGGGCCGACGGGAGCGGCAGCCGCGTCACCATCCTCATCGGCACTCAGTGCGTCGGGCGGCGGTACGCTATCACCGTCGTCTCCAGTGGACTCCGTGACCGCCTCCGCCGGTTCAGTCTCGGACTCAGTCTCCAGTACCGCCACGGCTTCCGGCTTCACATTTTCGGCTGCCTGATCCGCTGTCTCGGTTTTCGCCGCGTCATCCGTGCGCTCGGTCACCGCCGACTCTGCATCGTCTGTCATGTCCCATCCTTGCCCATGCGCCCACCACCAATATTGTACGTACAATAGCGGCCGCATGGATCAGCCGTCAAGTCCCGCGCAGAGCACACGACCAAACCCTGCGATTCGCCGCCGCAGCGACCGACTACTTCGCACAACCTGTTCCACCACGGATGCCTTGACGCACTACATTGATCGTCTTATTATTAGAAGTGCTAACAGTATGACGCCCTAGCGATTGGGAGCGCGCCACATGCTGGCAATGGATGACGAACAAACCGATACCCTGGACGACGCGCGCACGACGCCGGACGATCTGGAAACCGCTCTCGTACCGTTGATGGACCAGACGATTGGCCGGTATCAGCGCTCGCTGCGACTGGCTATCGAGCAAGCGGAGGGGCCGGGCCGGCTGACGATGCCGCAACTGCGCTGCCTCCAGGCGATTGCCGCCGATGGCACCGCCCTGACGACGCAGTTAGCGCGCCTCCTCAATGTCGCCGTGCCGACGATGACGAGCATGATCGACGGGCTGACCGAGCGCGGCCTCGTCGGTCGCCACCCGGACCCGATCGACCGGCGGCAGGTGCGCATCGTCATGACCGCCGAGGGTCACGCCGTCCTGGCGCGCTATCAGGCGATCATGCACGAGCGGCTCCGCACGCTGCTCTCGCACCTCAATCCGACGCAGAAGAAGCGGCTCCTCGTCGCGATGCACGACATGGCGGCGATGCTCGACGCCGACGCGCGGAGCGCGACCGAAAATCTCAAACCGAAAGGGAATGCGTAGACGTGGCGACGATCACCGCCCCCGCCACCGGCACGACGGATGACGCGCTCGTCGCGAGCGCGCCGCCAGCGATCGAAGTCCACGATCTCGTCCGGCAGTTCGGCGCCTTCACCGCCGTCGATCACCTCTCCTTCCGGGTGCAACCCGGCGAGGTCTTCGGTTTCCTCGGGCCGAACGGCGCTGGCAAGAGCACGACAATCAAGATGCTCTGCACCCTGCTTCGCCCGACGGCGGGCACGGCACGCGTCAATGGCTACGACGTGCTGCGCGACCCGGCGCGGGTGCGGGAGTCGATCGGCATTATCTTCCAGGATTACAGCCTCGATGACCGCATCACGGCGGAGGAGAATCTCCGCTTCCACAGCATGATCTATCACATCCCGCGCGCCGAGCGGACCAGGCGCATCGACGAGATGCTGGCGATGGTCAATCTGTCCGACCGCGCGGGCGACAAGGTACGCACCTTCTCCGGCGGCATGAAACGACGGTTGGAGATCGCGCGCGGGCTGCTGCATCACCCGGCCGTCCTCTTCCTCGACGAACCGACCGTCGGGCTCGACCCGCAGACGCGCCAGAACATCTGGACGCACATCCACGAACTACGCAGGCGCGTCGGCATCACCGTCTTCATGACGACGCATTACATGGACGAGGCGGAAAACTGTGACCGGATCGGCATCATGGACCATGCCCGCCTGATCGCGCTCGATACGCCCGCCGCGCTCAAGGCGGGGATGGGCGGCGATGTCGTTCGGCTGCGCACGGCGGACAACACGGCGGCAGCGGGCGTGCTCGCGCGGGATTACGGCATCACGGCGCGCGACGAGCAGGGCACGCTCCGCTTCGAGATCGGCCACGCCGACACCTTCGTGCCGCGCCTCCTGCGCCACGCACCGATCGATGTCCAGAGCGTCGAGATCGCGCAGCCGACCTTGAACGATGTCTTCCTTCGCCTGACCGGTCACGCCATCCGCGACGAGGGAGCGGACAGCAATGTGCGGCTGCGCTCGGCGATGCGTCGCCGTGGCGGGAGGGTCTAGCATGGCGACGATCATCTCCCCCGCGCCATCCGTCCGCGCGCCGGGCCGCGTCCGACAGGTAATAGATTTCGAGGCGATTGCCATGCTCTGGCAGCGCGATCTCGTCCGTTTCGCCCGCGAGCGCGCCCAACTCTATGGTTCGCTGGCGCGCACGGTCGTCTGGCTCTTCATCCTCGGCGCGGGCCTGCGCGGCTCGGTAACGGTGCCGGGGAACGTCACCTACTTGCAGTTCGTCTTCCCCGGCATGATGGCGATGGCGATCATCTTCTCCTCCTTGCAGAGCGCCATCAGTATCATCTTCGACCGCGAGTTCGGCTTTCTCAAGGAGATCCTCGTCGCGCCGATCCCGCGCGCCTCGGTGGTCGCTGGCAAGGCGCTTGCGGGCGCGACGATTGCGACGGTGCAGGGGGCGATCATCTTCGTCTTCGCGCCCTTCGTGAATGTCTGGCCGAACCCGCTTGTCTTGCTGGCGAGCGTCGGTGTCATGCTCCTGATCGGCCTCGGACTGACGGGCGTCGGCATCCTGATCGCGGCGAAGATGACCTCGTTCGAGGGCTTTGGGACGATCAATAACTTCGTCGTCCTGCCGCTCTATTTCACGAGCGCGGCACAGTCCCCGCTCACCCGCGCGCCGCACTGGTTGCGGGTCTTCGCCCTCTTCAACCCGCTCACGTACGGCGTCGATTTGCTGCGCGGCCTGATCGTCGGCGTCTGGACGTACAACGCCCCGCTGGACCTCGCCGTCCTCGTCGGCTTCGCGGCGATGGTGCTGGCGGCGGCGACCTACAGTTTCAATAAGCAGGAATAGTCGGCGGATGCTGACCGCAGAGCGGCAAGGGGCCTTCACAACCGGGTACAGGGAGTAACAGATGATCGGGAAATCCACCACACAGCCGGCGGCAACGGTACGCGTCGATGGCATCGCGGGAGCGTCCACTATTCGCGCTCCGCGCATGGGCACGTTCGCGTCGCTGCAAATCCGCGACTACCGCCTGCTCTGGTGGGGGATGATCGTCTCCAACATCGGCACATGGATGCAGATGGTCGCGCAAGGCTACCTCGTCTACCAACTGA
>JBPCMC010000121.1:0-7384 GCA_051002645.1 Thermomicrobiales bacterium | reverse complement strand
CCCGGCGAGGAAGACCCTGGCCCCTTCGCGGGCAAAGGCACGGGCCACGGCGCCGCCGATCGCGCCGCCCGCGCCGTAGACCACGGCCACCTTGTTCTCCAGCAACATTGCCAACCTCTCCTTTCCGCGCCAATATGTCTGCCGGTGTCAACCCGGCTTTCACCATTGTCGAACCAACGTACCGAAAATCGGCACGCGATGAGGCACGCACCGAGGCAATGCGCGTCGTTCTTTCCACTCGTTACTCGTTACTTGTTACTCGCTGCCGACCTCGGGCCGGACGCGGGTGAGGGCGGACTCCTGGACGGTGATGACGTCCCGGCCAAACTCGACGATGTCTTCCATAGGCAGGACGTGCGTCGTCGCGCCGATGCCGAGAAAACCGCCCTGCGGCGCGAGTTGGAGTGCGGTGATCGCGCCGGAGGTGTCGTCGAAGATCAGGTCGTCGCCATCGCCGATTAATTCGCCGCCGGTGGTGACGACATGTTTCTTGATGCTGCTCAACGTTTCCGCAGAATCGTGCGGCGCGCCTGCCGCGACGGAGATGCCGCTCTTGTCGCTGATCGTCACCGCATCGCGACCGAAGGTATGCACCTGCCCGAGCGGGACGAGCGAAGGTTTCTCCCGATTGAAGAGCCCTCCGTCGCCACCAATCAGCAGGCCGAGGACGACGCGCCGGCTGAGATCGCACTGTAGATCGGAGATTGCCCCGACTTTCTCGCCATCGGCGACACTGACAACGGCGCGACCGATCAGCGAGCGTGCATTGAGCGCGGTCATAGTCCCTTGTCCTTCCCCGCAGGCGCTCCCGAAGCGGGCGCGCAAATGTCCCGTCGATCCGGCAGCGCACATCGCGTGCCATAGGTCTTTGCAGCCTCTCCGCGCGTGATTGCAAGGCGCACCGAGGCAAAGGAAATCCCCGCAGCAGGAGACTGCGGGGTTCGGGGAAGGGAAGGACGCGACAGGAGCGGGAGGCATTCCGCCGCGTGATGATTACGGCTTCTTGCCGGGCGTCGGCGTGCCGTTGGATTGTGTCGTGCCGCCGAGGGCCGCTTTGACATCCCGCCCATCGCCGCCGGTGAAGTTCGAGACGGTCGCGCCCGCCGGGGGCGTGTAGGTGAAGGTAGCGGCGGGGATTGCCGTGTTGTACTCGATGCTGGTCACATCATCGCGGTCCATGATCGCGCCGGTCGTGCTGCGAATCTCGGTCTTGAGCGGGAGAAAGGTCTGCTTGTCCACCCAGAGCGTGATCTGCCCGACGGTACTCACTTGCGCGCCCTGCTGCTCCGGCTTCGTCGCGACATCGCCATTGGTCCGCGCCTTCGCCTCAGTCGTCACGTTGCTGTCGGACCCCTTGGCGGGCGCCTGGTCGGGGCAGCTAGCGGCCTTTGGCGTGAGAGCGATGACATAGACCGCGCGGTTGAGCAGGGTCGTTTCGCCTTGCTGCTGGGCATTCATGCATCCCTTCTGCGTGTATTGTGCGACGCTATCCGCGATGCCGCCCTGACCGGACGGATCGGCGGCAGGCTTGGACCACTGCGTCCCCGTCGTGTGGATAACCTGCGTTTTCCCCTTGTCGGTGGAAGAGATCCATGTCTGATCGCCGGCGGAGATCACCGTATTGGCGGAGATGATCGTGCCGCCCGCATCCTTGACTTGCGTGTCCACGCGCTGGCGATCATTGCCGCCATACCATGTCTCCTGCACGAGGGTCACGTTCCCTTTGGCGGGGGTTTGTCGCGTTTCCTTCGCGTGGTAGCTCGTCACGCCGCTCGGCGCGGCGCCCGTCGAGGCGGCTTCCGCCCGGTCGAGGATAACCTGCGCGCTCACCGCTCCCGATGAACCGGCCCACGAGAAGGCGGTACCGACCATCGCGACGATCAGCGCGGTGGCGACCGCCAGCCCGATGGCCGCCTGCCAGCGGCGGAGCGGAGGGAAGGCCGGCACCGGCATCCGTTGCCGGTGCGTCGCCACGGGCAATTGGCTAAGCAGGTGCGCTTCGAGCCGCTCCCGCGCGCCCGACGGGGCCTGCCGCAGGGGGAGCAGTCCATCCGAGAGCCGTTGAGCAATCTCCAGGAGCGCGATGTGCTCAGCATCGGCGGTCGGGGCGAGGGTTTCACCCCGCACGATTCCGTCGAGGTCATTCGCAAAGGTTTCGGGGATTGTCATGATTCCTTCTCCTCCGCATCGAACCGACGCCGCAGTTTGACGATGGCCCGATGGATGATCTGCGCGATATTCGCGTGCGAGTAGCCGAGTGTCCGGCCGATTTCACGATTGGTGAGTCCCGCCGCGAACTTGAGGCCAATTGCCTCCCGCTCGCGTTCGTCCAAGTCGGCGAGGTAGCCGACGACTCGCCGCCATTCCTCACGCTGGATGACCGAATGCTCGGGCGATTCGATCCAGAGCGACTCCAACGTCTCCGCATCGGCGAGGTCTGCCGTACACCGATGGCGGCGGCGGTAATCGGTGATGACATTGCGGGCAATTACGAAGAGCCAGGCCCGCACGCGCTCCGGCTCGCGCACCGTCACAAGCCGCGCGAGCGCCCGCTCGAACACCTCGGCGGTCAAGTCCTCCGCCACCTGCGCGTCGCCGACGCGAAAGCGCACATAGCCGTAGAGGGGCGAGAAGAGCTCCCGATACAGACTGACGAAGCGGGCTGTCGCCTCCGTGCGGTCCACCAGCGCGGCATCCGTTATGGCGGATTGCAGCATGTCGTCTCCGATCCTGTATGGTCGATGATTCGCGGGGCCGGTCCCACTACCATAGACGGAGATGCCCGCGAATGATGACACCATGCGAGGTGAGGGCGCGGATGCGGCGCGGCAGTCTCGACGGATCGGCGGCGAATCGCCGGGCCTACTCGATCACGATATCGAAGCCGCTGAGGAGGGAGACCGCTTCGGGTAGGGCGAAGCGCGCTTTGCTGATCGTGTTCGCCGTCGGGTCGATCGTGTAGTCGGTCGCCCGCCGGAAGTCCGCCTTCGTGAGATTCGTATGGTGGAACTTGCTGCCGGAAAAGTCCGTCCCCGTGCAATCCGCCTCTGTCAGGTCCGCATCGCGGAAATCGACCTCCCGCGCGATGCAGCCGACGAACCGGCTGCGCGGCAGCGTCAGGCCGAAGAAGGAGACGTAACTGAGCAGGCAGTCGTCGAAATGGACGGAGAGGAAAAGTTTGGAGATGACGGCATCGCCCGCCTTCGTCCAATCGATGCCGACCAGTTTGGACGCCGCGAAACCGACATCGGTGAAGCGGCTGCCATGCACCTTCGCCAGGCTGAGATCGCACGCCCGGAAGCGACACTCAGTGAATGAGCAGCGATAAAACGTGCATTCACTGAAGACGCAATGATCGAAGATGCACGCGCTAAAATCGATCCCGGAGAACACCCGCTCCTGCACGATCAATCGCGTGAACTGCTCGCCCTCGTAGTGTGCATCGTCAATAATCGCCGTCATTGCGCCTCCAACATTCCGGAAACCTGCGCTGCCAGTTCACAGGACGCCGCCGAGGAGAGGCAGGACGAGGTTCTCCCATTCGCGCCGCAGCAATGCGCGCAACGGCTCGGGGGCGACGATGCGGATCAGGCGCCGGTGCTCCTCGTAGCGGCGGAAATCGTCGCTCTGCGCACCGACCGCCTCATTCCAGGGCATCAGGGCGCTGACGCCGATGGGCGGGCGGTCGAACTCCACCCAAACATCGGCGGACCACTTCTCCGGCTTCGGGATGTCGATCAGCACATCGCTGTCATGGACTTCGATGCCGCTGATGTGCGCCGCCATCTCGGCGAGCGTGATCTCGGCGGCGCGGCGGTCACGAGGGCGGTAGTAGAGCGCACCGAGCCGCTGGAAGAGATCGCCCGCCCGCGCGGAGACCTCGACGGCGCGCTTGTGGATGCGGCGGGAACGGAGGGCGGCGACGAGCCGCCGGGTCGCGTCCGGCATCTGCGGGCCACTGAGGAAGGCGAGGAGCGAGGCGTCGTCGTGCGCCGTCAGTTCCTCCGGCGCGATCACGCCCGCCTCAATCGCCTCCTGCACGGCGCGCAGCAGCATCGCCATGCAGGCGCGGTTCGTGTGGTGCCAGTAGACATTATCGAACATCTCCTGCCGGGCGTTGATCAGCGAGTGCAGGGGGCTGATCCCCTTGTCGTCCACGACGATGCGCGTGACACCATTCACCTCGCGCACGCGGAGCGCGTCGAGCAGGCGGGGCGTATCGACGCGACCATAGGGGACGTTGCAGGCGCGGGCGTCGCGCGGGAGGTAATCGAGCTTGTCCACATCGAGCGCGCCGGAGAGCAGGCCACGGATCAGCGCGTCTTGCGGCGTCTGCGGCGGGCCGGGCGGGTCGATCAAGTCCGCGACGCGCGCCGGGTCGATCTCCCAGAGGGTCGCCAATACACCGGAGACCTCCGCGCCGAGGATGATGCCCCGCCCGACCTGCTCGTGCTTGAGGACTGGCGGGCCGAGTTCCTCGATGGCGTGCGAGAAAGGGTAGTGGCCGATGTCGTGCAGCAGCGCCGTCGCCGCCGCCACATGCGTGTCCGCGTCGCTGAGCGCGACCGGGCCGCCATGCCGCCGCAATTGGGCGATCCCCTGCCGCATCAGGTGCATCACCCCGAGCGAATGCTCGAAGCGTGTGTGCTTCGCCCCCGGCCAGACGCGCGAGACGAACCCCAATTGCTGGATGCGATCGAGCCGCAGGAACGCCTCCGTCGCCATCAGCGCGGACTCCGGCGCGTTGAGCGGGATACGATCATAGAGGCCGTCCCGGATCGTTGTGATCGGTTCCCACGCCTTGTCCATGCGATTCTCCCTGTTCGATACAGAATAGTGTATTATTGACCATAGAGACTTATTGCACTCGAATTCTGTCTAAGCCCGTGATGCATCGTACACTTCGCACGTTCAAGTACACGAACGGCATCATGCGGTCGGCATCGGGGCGCAGGAAGTAGGGGACGGACGATGACCGCGACCATCGCGCATACGATAACGGTAACGGTGGCGGGGCGCCAGTATGCGATTCCCGCCGAGGCGTTGATCGGCATCAGCGCGCCCCTCGCGCGCTCCTATCGCGTCCTGCCCCTCGGCGAGCACGACGGCCATTTCGTCGTCCTCACGGACAATTACGCGCCGGACGTCACCCGTGCGTTCGTCGAAATGCTCGCCACCGAGCCGCCGCAGATCATCACTGTCCCGCCTGAAGCGCTCGACGCGGCGATCTCCAGCGTTTTCGGCGAGTCGGACAAGCCGTATCGCCCGCTGACCTCGCTGGCGGAAATCCTCATCGAAGGAGACGCCCTGACGCCGGAGCAGGTGGCGGAAGCGGCGGTCTATGCGGCCGCGACCGGTACCTCGCTCGGCCCGGCCGCGATCGAACTCGCCTACATCAACCCGTGGAATCTCGCCCTGCTCATCTCCCGCTACCTCGCGCTACCCGTCATCAACCTCCGCACCTACGACGTCACGGCCTTGCCGACCGATTTCCTGCCCCAGGCGTTCCTCCGCAAGCACCGCCTCATGCCGCTCAGTGTGACGGAGACAACCGCGACAGTGGCGATGGTCGATCCGTTGGATAGCGCGCTGATCGATGAGATCGGGCGCGAGACCGGGCGCGAGATCCGCGCCGTCCTGACGACCGACCGGGATATCGACTGGGCGCTACGGCACGTCTATCGCGCCGATAACGTCCTGACGAGCACGCAGGGGCTCGTCCTCCATCAGCCGGAGAATAGCGCGCACATCACCTTCAAGCGGCGGCAGACGGCGGGCTTCGTCGCGCTCGGCATCATCGTCGTGCTCGGGCTGATCGCCAGTTGGCAATGGACGCTGATCGCGGTCAACCTCGTCTTCACCGTCATTTACGTCTCGTTCGCGCTCTACAAGACCTACCTCCTGCTGCGCGGCTTCGCGGTCGACCTGACGATCTACACGCCCCGCGCGGACGTGCTCGCGCTGCGAGACGAAGACCTCCCCTCGATCACCGTGCTCGTGCCGCTCTATCGCGAGGCGGCCATCGTGCCAGTCCTGCTGCGGGCGATCGAGAACCTCGATTACCCGGCGATCAAACTGGACGTGAAAATCCTGCTCGAAGAGGAAGACGAGGAGACGGCCGCCGCCGTGCGCGCCGCCCGCCCGCCGGAGCACTTCAAGATCGTCCGCGTGCCGGACGCCAAGCCGAAGACGAAGCCAAAGGCGTGCAACTACGGCCTGATCGAGGCGACGGGCGAACTACTCGTCATCTACGACGCCGAGGATATTCCCGACCGCGACCAACTGAAGAAGTGCGTCGTCGCCTTCCGCAACGCGCCGGACGATGTGGCCTGCATCCAGGCGAAACTGAACTACTTCAATCTCTCCGAGAATTTGCTGACGAGCTGGTTCACGCTCGAATACAGCCAGTGGTTCGATATCTTCCTGCCCGGCCTGGGCGCCACCCGCGCGCCGATCCCGCTCGGCGGCACCTCCAACTTCTTTATCACCGAACGGCTCGTCCGCGCGGGCGCGTGGGACCCCTACAACGTCACGGAGGATGCGGACCTCGGCATCCGGCTCTTCAAGCTCCACTACCGCACGGCGATCCTCGACTCGACGACCTACGAGGAGGCGAATACCCGCTACGGCAACTGGATTCGCCAGCGCTCGCGCTGGATCAAGGGATACATGCAGACGTGGCTCGTCCACAACCGCAATCCTTTCCACCTCTGGCGCGAACTCGGCACGCGGGACTTCTGGAGCATCCAGGCGACCGTCGGCGGCACCTTCGCCGTCATGCTCATTAACCCGGCCCTCTGGCTGATGACGATCCTCTGGTACGGCTTCCACTTGAGTTTCGTGCTGGCGATCAATCCCGGCCTCTTCCACATCGTCAACTTCGTCGCGCTGGTCGTCGGCAATGCGGTCTTCATTGGCGCGGGCATCATCGGTGCGATCAAGCGCCGGTACTATCGGCTGCTCCCGGCGGCCCTCGTGATGCCCCTCTACTGGCTGATGATGAGCATCGCCGCGTACAAGGCGCTCTGGCAGCTCATCACGAAGCCCTTCTACTGGGAGAAGACCTCGCACGGCCTCTCGACCGCCACGCCGCACCCCGGCACGGCGCCGATGGAGAGCGAGCAGCAGACAGCGATCAGCGAGCAGTAATCAAGGGCATCTCAGGCGCTTTCTGTACAGTTCCCACTTCGCGCGCAAGAATCGGATAGATCGTGCCATCGCACTCGCGTACCCTGGTAGGGGGGGGGGGGGGGGGGGGGGGGGGGGGGGGGGGGGGGGGAGGGGGGGGGGAGAGGAGATCGAGACGATCAGGCGGGGAGGGATCTCCTCAGAGTCTCATACTCAGTGGGGCCTCCAGGCGGCGCGAGGGAGCTTTGTATACCCT
>JBPCMC010000120.1:0-6048 GCA_051002645.1 Thermomicrobiales bacterium | reverse complement strand
GCACCATCTCCGTCGTGACCGGCAACCCGGCCGGGCAGCCGTCGATGGTTACGCCGACCGCGCGACCGTGCGACTCGCCCCATGTCGTGATCCGAAAGACCTGGCCGAAGCTGTTGCCATTCACCTGTCGCTCTCCTCTGTCCGGTTGGGCGCGAGTGCCTGGGGGCTGCGGCTCGCGTCCACCCACGCGCCGTAAATATTGTAGTCGTTCTGATAGGTGCGCTGGAAACCAAACCGGTGGTAGAGGCGCTGCGAGCGCGTATTGTTCGCTTGCGTGGAGAGGCCGACGCGCGTCGCGCCGCCGTTCCTGAGCATGTGGACGGCAAAACGGAGCGCCTCCAGGCCATACCCCGTACCTTGCACGCCGGGCACGACGCCGATGCGGTCGAGATGCCCCCAGCCGCGAAAGTGGGTGATGCCGACATAGGCGACCGGCTCGGCGCGCGCGTTCGTGCCCACGTACAACTCGACGCCCGGCACGCTCGCGTAGGCGGCGAACTCCGCGACGCTGTTCCACCAGAGCCACGGGAACGCCGCGTGATCGACGGAGAGCAGGGCGGCGAGATCGTCCATCCGGTCGACGGAGACGCGCGCGAAGCCGAGCGTGCCGCGCGGCGGATCGGGCGGCACGACACGCAACTCGTAGCAGATTACTTCCTGCATCAGCCCGAGCCCGAGCCGCGCGTACGACCCCGGCTGACGCGCGCCGACGAAGTCGGTCATCACGACCAGTTCATGCCCAACGGCGGGATCGGGGCAGCGCAAACGCTCGACGAGGGCATCGCCATGATCGCGCGCCGCCACATCCACCACGGCGGTGATCTCGTCGCGGTGCCGCCACGGTTCGCCGGCGATGAATTCGCCCGTCTGCGGCAGCCAGAAGGCGCGGTGCGGGTGCGCGCGCACGTGATCGGCGAGCGTCCGGCTGTCGAACGGGCTGCTCCACGGCAGGTGCAAGGTGCAGACATCCTCCGGTGTGAGGGGGGCGATTTGCAGGGCAGTCGGCACCGTCATCGCTCCACCCAGACCGTTTCCAGGCGCAGGATGCCCATCGCGGTGATCGTCAGGCCCTTCACTGCGGGCTTCACCAGTTCGTAGTCCGTCGCGTGGTAGATGGGGATCGCCGCGACATCGTCGATGATCTGCTGCTGCGCCTGACGATAGAGGTCCGCCCGCTTCGCCGTATCCTGCTCGATGTTCGCCTGGTCGAGCAGGGCGTCCACCTTCGCATTGCTGTAGTTACTGTAGTTGCGCGGCGACCCGGTGTGGAAGAGCACGCTGAGGAAGTTCTCCGGGTCCGGGTAGTCCGCCACCCAGTTGACGACGAACAAGTTATAGGTATGCGCGTCCAACTCGCTCAAATAGTCGTCGAAATGGGATTCCTGAACATCGACCGTGACGCCGAGGTCACGCTCCGCGACCGCTTTCACCGTCGTGCCAAGATTCGAGCCGCCGCTGCCGAGCGCGATCGGTGGAAGCGCTTTCGCTGTCGCGGGCGGCAGGAGCGTAACGGCAGTCTTGTTGTCGACAACGGGAATGGTCGCATCCCACTTCCCGCCGGGAATGGCGGGCGGCACGATGCTCTGCGCCGGGGTTTCCTTACCTTCAAGCATGACGTTGTTGACCTTCTGCCGGTCGATGGTGCGCACGAGCGCCGCGCGCACATTGAAGGCATCGGTCGGTGCGAGTTTGGTATTGATGCCGATGTAGGTGGTGGAAAGCGTCGGGATGACGCGCAATTCGCCCTTCGTCGGCGAACCCGGCGCCGTCACGCGGTCAACCGCCTGCACCGGCACAACGGCGACATCGATCTTGTTGCCGTCGTACAAATTGACGGGATTCGCGGCGTTCGCGCCGATGAGGATCGTCACCGTGTCGAGCGTCGCCACCTGCGCGTAGAATTGATCGTACCGGCTGAGGGTGATCTGGTCCGGCTTCCAGCCGGTGAGACGGAATGGGCCGGTGCCGTTCGGCTGCGTGGACCAGAGCGGCCCGCGCGCCAGATCGTTGCGGTCGATGATCGCAGCGTCCGCGAGCGTCAGCTTTTGCAAGAAATACGCCTTCGGCGCATCGAGGACGAGCGCGATCGTCAGCGGATCGAGGATGCGGATACCGGAGACGTCCGTCGTGCGACCGTTGATGCGATCGACACAGCCGATGATGTCGTTGAGGCCGGCGGCGGCGGGGAGATTCTGCGGTTGACCGTCCGGCGCAGTACTCGGATCACAGGCGCGGCGGAGCGAAAAGGCGACATCATCCGCCGTGATGGGGCGACCGTTTTGGAACTTCGCCGTCGCGCGCAGCAAAAACGTGTAGGTCCGCCCGTCGGCGGATTTCTGGTAATCGGCTGCGATGTCGGGCACGGGATTGAGCGCGTCATCGAGCCGGACCAGGCCGCGAAAGACCTGACGGACGAGGAAGGCCGTCCCCGCGTCCCGCACCAGGGCAGGATCAAGCGTGGGCGGTAATTGGTCCGGCCCGGCCAGTGTCAAGGTTTGCGGTCCCTTGGGCGTCGGCTTTGGTCCCGGCTGCGGCGTCGGCGTCGGCGCGGGCGGGCGCGCCGTCCCGGTCGGCACAGGCGTCGGGGGTGGCACGGGCGTTGCGGTCGTCGGTGCGGTCGCTACTGTGGCAGATGGGACTGATGCCGTGACGTTGGGCGACACTTGTGCGACAGTCGGCGTGGTCAGCGGTGCGGTGGTCGGCGTCGCGCCCCCACCGCCCGAACAGCCAGTGACAAGCATGCCGAGCAAGAGGCTCACGCGCCAGAAGCCGTGCCGCGCGATCCCGGCCCGATACCATCGCCAACCTCGTGCTCCCATGGTCGATTATCACCGCCCTATGGACAAAAAAGCCCCCGCCAGACGCTCCGCCAGTGTACGCGCGGCAACTACGGCGGTCAATGTGGGCGGGCGCGTCAATTCTCTGTGGTACACTGCATCGACGGTAATCGACCGTGTTGGAGGCAAAAGATCGTGGCACTTCCCCCCCCACCCCGCCGATCGCGGACGCATCGCCACGCGAGTGGCGCGATGCGCGCGCGACGAAAAGCGCCGCCCTTCGTCGTCCGAGGTCGCCGCTCGGTCGCGCCGCCAGCGGCTCCCTTGATCGCCGGCCCGATTGCCGCCGTGATCGGCGTGGTCGGCGTCCTATTCGCGATTTGTGGCGTCGTCCTCGTGATGGGGGTGGCCTCCGTCGGCGGCGCATATTTCTACTTCACGAAGGACCTTCCGCAATTCGACCCGAACACGCTGCATCAGTTCGAGACGTCCCGCATCTATGACCGATACGGGAACGTGATCGAGGAAGTCTCGGACCCGCAGGCGGGCAATCGCTTCGAGGTACCGCTGAACCAGATTTCCCCCTTTCTGATCAATGCCACGATCGCCGCTGAGGACAAGACGTTCTGGACGAATAAGGGCATCGACCCGCAGGCGATAGGGCGCGCCGTCCGTAATACCTTCGTCGATTCGAGCTACGGCAACTCCGGCGGCTCGACGATCACCATGCAGGTCGTCAAACAGGCGTTCCCCGAGCGTTACACGAACCCGACGAAGGAAGATAAAGTCCGGCAGGTCTTCCTCGCCTATGGGGTGGCGCAGAAGTACTCCAAAGAACAAGTGCTTACTTTTTACCTGAATCAGATCTATTACGGAAACCGCTCGTATGGCATCGAGGCGGCGGCTCGGAATTATTTCGGCGATACATGCAAGGATCCCAAGGCGAAGGACCCAAACGCCAACGTACCATGCACCGCGAAGAACCTTGATCTTTGGCAAGCTTCGATCCTCGCCGGGCTCCCACAGTCGCCGTCCGTCTACGACCCAACGGTCGGCCTCGACAAAGCACGAGCGCGGCAATCGTACGTGCTGAAGCAGATGGTCGATCAGGGCTATATCACGCAGGCGGAGTCGGCCGATGCATACGCCAAATCCGCCGATCCGAGCAAGTACTTCAAGTTCCGCGACGATCGACCATCCGGCGCGCCGCACTTCGTCAACTATGTGCGGCAGTACGTGGAATCGCACTATGGTTCTGAGGCGCTCTATCAGGGTGGCTTGAAGATTTACACGACGATTGATATGGACATTCAGAGCCTCGCGGAAGATGTCGTGCGTTCGGGCATCGCACGCGAGAAGTCCGCATATGACGTGTCGAATGGCGCACTCGTGGCAGTTGTGCCGTGGAGCGGCCAAATCCTCTGTATGGTCGGCAGCGTGGACTTCAACGATAAGGCAAACGGCGGCGAATTCAACGTCGCGGTGAATCCCCGGCAACCGGGCAGTTCGATCAAGCCGATCGCCTATGGCGAGGCGTTTGAAAAGGGCTGGTACCCCTCCTACGTCATCCTTGATTATCATAAGACCTGGAATGATGGTTCCGAGAAAGGGTACACCCCGAACAACTTTAATTTGCTGCACAATGGCGCGGTGACCGTCCGCGACGCACTCCAGCAGTCGCTCAATATCCCCGCGCTCCATGCGATGGAATACGACTTCACCAAGGATGGCTCCAAATACGGGAAGCATGACGGCCTGCAGAACTTCATCGACTTCGCACATGCGGTGGGCCTCAAGGATAGTTTCAATCGCCCGATTGCCGATTATGGCCTCGGCATCTCGCTTGCGCTCGGCGGCGGTGAGGTCTCGCCACTGCAGCTGACGAACGCGTACGCGACCTACGCGAACCTCGGCAGATATGTCGAGGCGACGCCGATCATCCGCATCGAGAAGTCCGACGGCACGATCTTCAAGGACCCGACCACGAAGAAGGATGTCGACAACAGTAAGACAATCCCGCAAGGCCAGCAGGTGATGGATCCCGGCAATGCCTATCTCGTCACCTCGGTGCTCACCGACAACAAGGCACGGACGCCGATCTTCGGCGCGTCCAGCCCGCTGATCTTGCGGGACCGACCCGTCGCAGCGAAAACCGGCACGACGAATGACTTCCGCGATGGCTGGACGGTGGGGTACACGACGCAAGTCGCGGTCGGTGTCTGGGTAGGCAACAACGACAATCATCCGATGCGCGAAGGTGTGGACGGCGTGGAAAATGCCGGGCCAATCTGGAATGAGTTCATGCGGCTGATCACCGCCCACGAAAAAGCGCCGCAGCTGCTCGTCGGCCCCGACGGGAACCTGCCCGCCAAGGAGTTTTACCGGCCCGCAAACGTCGTCGATGGCGAATCCTGCACCGCGACGGGGCACAAGGTAACGCGCCCCGGCACGGGCACGAAGGACCTCTTCGTCAAGGGCAAGGAGCCGACGCTCGATTGCGGCGTGCTCGACACGCGCGAGCAGCGGGAACTGACCGAAGCATGGGCCGACTTCACGCACAATACGTCGCTCCTGCCGACCACGAACCCGGACGGCTCGCCGATGAAGCCGCACACCGAGTTTGGCCATTACACCGGCGCCGGTTCATCCAAACTGAATGCCTATCTGTCTGCGGTCGATACGAAGTACCGGCCAAAGGGCGCGCAATCCTATAGTCCGAACCCTAACCCGGTTCCCCGCCAGCAGCCTGCCGGGTTGACCGACGTAGCCACTCCCCCAGGCGGCACGAAGCCACCCGGCAGCGCTAGCGTGACGCAAGCGCCCGGACCGGCCGTCCAGCCGACACCGGCCCCCGCGCAAGTCCCGCAGCGACCGGTACAGGCGCCCACCAAGCAACCGAATGCCCCGCCAACCGCGCGGAGTCCGAGCGGTGGTCTCATCCCTGGTCCACCAAAGTCACCGTAGGATGATACGTCTATACGCGGCGCGGCACGGTCGCCGGTGACGCGGTCATGGTTGAGCGCCGCCTTCTTCGTCGTGACGCTCGCGCTCGTCCTCTGGCGGCCACGGGGCGTGAATGAGGCGGTGGGCGCGGGTATCGGGGCGATTGGCGTGCTCGCGTGCAGGCTCGTTTCCTTCCGCGATCTGATCGACATCGTCAGGCAAACGGCGAACGTTTTGCTCTTCCTGCTCGGCATGATGGTCATCACCGGCATCGCGGAGCGGGCGGGCGTCTTCGATGCGCTGGCGATCCGCGCGGCGCGCTCGGCGC
>JBPCMC010000119.1:0-11857 GCA_051002645.1 Thermomicrobiales bacterium | reverse complement strand
CTCAGCCGCAACGTCGCGGATGCGGACTACCGGGTCGTCACCGTCTCATCGCATCAGGTGATCCTCGATGCGCTGCGCGAGCGGGACACGGAGCGCGCGGTTGCGCTCATCGAGGATCACCTGCGCGGCTCGTATGAGCGTGTCACCGGCTCGATGCCCGAGCCGGAAGACCGCCCGGCGGGGGCGGCGTTCGCGCCGGTGCGCTAACCGACATTGCAAACCCCGTCTCGACGAGACGACGGCCCAGTATGCGAGCGGGCGTGGCAGCCCAGGGCAGAGGAGGATACGAGCAACGCCAGAAACGACCGGGACCCGGTGATGAAGTGTGGGGATGTGTCTTGGCGATCTTCGCCGGAAGGGGAGACAAATGTCTGAACGAGGGATGGGCACAGGGTTCGGGGCCGTCGTCATCACGCGGCGGCGGTTCCTCGCCGGAGCAACAGCGGCGGCGGGCGCGGCGATCCTCGCCGCGTGCGGCGGTGGCAGCAGCGCGACGGATACGCCGAAGCCCGCCGCAACAACCGCGCCCGCCGCGGCTGCACCGACGACCGCAGGTGCGTCGGCAGCCGCAGCGGCGACAAAGCCCGCTGCGTCGGCCGCTGCCGGCACGACCGCCACACAAGCGCCCGCGAGCGCATCGACGGGCAAGCCGATTACCGGCACGTCGATCACGATCCTCTGGATGCCGCCATCCATCCAGGCGGCGGCGGACCTCCAGGAAAAGAACATGGATGACTGGGCGAAGGGCGCGGGCGTCAAGCTGACGAAGGACACCGTCGCGCTCGACCAGTGGGATGCGAAACTGGCGACGAACGCCCAGACCAAGCAGGGTGCGGACCTCGTCAGCATGTACGCGCAGCACGTCGCGACGAACGAGAACGTGATGATCGACATCTCGGACTTGTCGGGGCAGCTGAACACGACGGTCGGCGGCTGGTACGACGGGCCGAAGAGCGTCTGCATCCGGGGCGACGGCAAGTGGAAGGCGCTCCCGGCGGCGATCTACGGCCAGTACTGGATTTACCGCACGGACCTCTTCCAGAAGGCGGGCATCACGGAGTTCCCGAAGACGTACGAGGACTTCCATCAGGCGGGCAAGAAGCTGAAGGCCGCCGGCACGCCGATCGGCCACACCCTCGGCCACGCGGTCACCGACGGCGCGACGCACAATTACTCACTGATGTGGAGCTTCGGCGCCAAGGAGTTCGAGGCGGACGGCAAGACCGTCGCCCTCAACTCGAAAGAGATGATGGACTGCCTGACCTTCTTCCAGACGTACTACAAGGACTCGCTGGCCGAGAATGCCTTCGCCTGGGACGAGACGGGCAACAATCTCGCCTACACCTCCAAACAGATCGCGGCAACGAACAATGCGAATACGATCTACGCCGGTCTCCTGAAGACCGACCCGGAACTGGCCGGGAATTCGAGCCACGGCGTGACGATCGGTGGTCCGGGCGGCGCGTTCCAGTACATGAGCATGCAGTACTGGGGCATCCCGACCTATGCGAAGAACGTCGACGCCGCGAAAGCGTATCTGACCGACGCCTTCTACACGAAGGACTTCCAGACACAATGGACGAAGGCCGGGAACGGCTACAACCTGCCGCCGTTCCCGATGTTGGACAGTGTCGATGCCGCATGGCCGACGGATCCGAAGCTCGCCAGCGCGCGGACACTGGCGAAATCAACCCGGATGCCCGGTTCCCCCGGCCCCTTCACACAGGTCGTCGGCGCCGCGCAGAACAAGTTCATCATCATCGACACCTTCGCGAAGGTCGCGCAGGGGACAGCGCCGAAAGACGCCATCGCCTTCGCTGTCAACGAGTACAACGTGCTCCTCAAGGGCGCGTAGTCCGAGCATCTCCTCTCCCGCATGGCGGGAGAGGGGACTCCTCAGTATGATCTCGTATTTCACTCCCCCTCTCCATTGCTTGTCAGTAATGGAGAGGGGGCCGGGGGGTGAGGGTATCCGATGGGAATCTCGCATGCGGTCGGCCAGCCCGAGGGGCGGCGGCAGGAGACCGCGCAGCACCGTTGGCAGATCATCCGGGGGCGCGATGCGACGCAGGGATACATCATGGTCGCGCCCGCGATCATCCTGCTCATCGTGCTCGTCGCCTATCCGTTCTGTCTCGCCCTCTGGCTGAGTCTGACGAACAAGACGGTCGGCAACGACGGCACCTACGTCGGCCTGCATAACTTCAGGAATCAACTGGACAGCCAGATCTTCAAGATGGCCTTCCGCAATACGATCTGGTACACCTTCCTGACGACGGTGATCAAATTTGTCCTCGGCTTCGCGCTGGCGCTCCTCTTGAATCAGGAGTTTCGCGGGCGCAAGTTCTTCCGCGCCGCGATCCTTATGCCGTGGATTGTGCCGAGCGTCCTCAGCACAATGGCGTGGCTCTGGCTCTTCGACAGCAACCTCAGTAGCCTGAACTGGCTTTTCAAGAACCTCCATCTCATCCACAAAAACCTGCCCTTCCTGACGGACCCGAAGTGGGCGATGGGGAGCATCGTCACCGTCAATGTCTGGCGCGGCACGCCCTTCCTCGCCATCACGATCCTCGCCGGATTGCAGACCATCCCGCGCGATCTCTACGAGGCGGCCTCGATCGACGGCGCGAGCCAGTTGGTCAAGTTCGCCCGCATCACCGTCCCGCTCGTCATGCCGGTCGTGACGATTGTGCTGATCGTCTCGATCATTGGCACCTTTTCGGATATCCAGATCGTCTACGCCCTCACCGGCGGCGGGCCGATCAACGCCACGCAGGTGCTCGCGACGCTCAGTTACTCGTCGGGGCTGAAATCGGGTTTGCTGGGGCAGGGGGCGGCGATCTCGCTCTATATGTTCCCCGTCATGCTGATGATGGTCGTCCTGCAAGTCTGGAATGTGCGGAGGCTCGCCAAATGACATCGCAACGCACACTCAAACGGACCCTCCTGCGCCTGCTGACGATTTACCTGCCGATGCTGATCGTGCTGGTGCTGATCCTCTTCCCGTTCTACTGGATGGTCGTCACGTCATTCAAGGCGGACTCCGAACTGACCAACCTGAAGATCAACCCGTTCTACCCGCATAGCCCGACGTGGGCGCACTACTACCGGCTCCTCTGGCAGACGGCGTACATCCGCTGGTTCTGGAACACGACCTACGTGGCGATTATCAGCACCCTCATCTCGATCGTGATCAGCATCCTCGCGGGCTATTCGCTGGCGCGGCTGCGCTTCCCCGGCAGCTCGCTCTTCAGCGGCGCGATCTTCGTCGTCTACCTCGTGCCGACGACGTTGCTCTTCATTCCGATGACGCAGGTCATCCAGCGCTTCGGGCTGATCAACAACCCGCTCGCGCTGATCATCGTCTACCCGACTTTCCTCGTGCCCTTCTGCACCTGGCTGCTGATCGGCTACTTCCAGACGATCCCGCGCGAACTGGACGAGTGCGCGATGGTGGACGGCGCGACGCGCTTCCAGGCGCTCTTGCGGATCGTCCTGCCCTCCGCGATACCGGGCGTGGTGACGGCGGGGATTTTCGCCTTTACGCTCTCGTGGAACGAGTTCATCTACTCGCTCGTGCTCGTCTCGACGGACAACAGCCGCACCCTCGCGGTCGGCGTGCTCACCAAACTGGTGCGGGGCGACTTGCTGCCGTGGGGCCCGCTGATGGCCTCGGCGCTCATCGGGTCGATCCCCGTGGCGATTCTCTATTCCTTCTTCGTCGAGCAGTACGTCTCCGGTATCACCGCCGGCGCGGTCAAGGGATAATTCAGGGGTGGCACAGGTTTCTAACCTGTGATGCCAGCAGATTGAAAACCTGCTCCACCGATATGGGGGGATCATTGGGAGCATCAACGGTGGCGATTGTCTATTCAGGGATTGGCGATACGAGTATTGAGGAAGCGGCGCTGGCGGCGACTGACGCGCGGATTGTCTATGCGGACGGCCTCGATGCGGCGAACGTGCGGACGGCGGACGCGGTGATGGTGACGATTCAGCCCGTCACGGCGGCGGTGATCGGCACGCTGGAGCGGTGCACGATCATCAGTCGCGTCGGCGTCGGGTTGGATAACATCGATATTCCCGCCGCCACGGCGCGCGGCATCTGGGTGACCAATGTGCCGGACTACGCGATCGACGAAGTCTCGATGCACGCAATCGCGCTGATGCTCGCGCACCTGCGGCGCGTGCCGGACTGGGGCGCGATGACGCGGCGGGGAGAGTGGAATGGCGCGTCCGCCAGCACCATGCGCCGGCCCGGTAGCCTGACACTCGGCGTGCTCGGCTTTGGCCGGATTGGCAGCGCGGCGGCGGCGAAGGGGCGCGGCCTTGGTCTGCGCGTCATCGCGCATGACCCGTTCATCGATCCGACCATGATCCGCGCGGCGGGCGTCGAGCCGGTGGATTGGGAGACACTGCTCCGCACATCGGACTACCTCTCGCTCCATGTGCCGCTGACAGACGGGACGGCGAAGATCATCAACGCGGCAGCGCTTTCGTTGATGCAGCCGCACGCCTATCTCATCAACACGGCCCGTGGCGGCGTGATCGATGAGGACGCCTTGCTCGCGGCGCTGCAACACGGCGCCATCGCCGGAGCCGCGCTCGATGTGCTCACTACGGAACCTCCTTGCGCGGATCACCCGCTGCTGTGTGATTCGCGCGTGACGGTCACACCACATGTCGCGTGGGCCTCGGACGAGGCGAGCCGCGATGTGCGTGCCAAGGGCGCGGACGAGGTCGTGCGCGTGCTGCGCGGCGACCCCCCGCTTCCCCGCGAATGAGGTGGTTTTCCTAACCCCCGACCCCCTTCCCTCGCAGGGAAGGGGGAGCGTAGGGGCGCACAGCCGTGCGCCCTCCCGATCTGGCGGGGTGATTAAGAGTCGGCCACGGTAATCTACATGAGTCACCCCTTCCCGTTTCGGGAAGGGGCCGGGGGTTAGGAAGGACGGGATGTATGGCAGTTGAGACGGCTCAGGAGACGCAGACGCAGATCGGCAAAGAGGAAATGCTCCGTCTCTACCGGCAGATGCTCGAAATCCGCCGCTGCGAGGAGCAATTGGCGCGGCTGCATCAGACGGGGTTCATCCCCGGCGCGTGCCACACGTACGTGGGCGAGGAAGCGATAGCGACGGCGGTCTGCGCGCACCTGCGCGAGAGCGATACGGTGATGAGCACGCACCGAGGCCACGGCCACGCGCTCGCGAAGGGCGTGCCGCCGCGCGAGTTGATCGCCGAGTTACTCGGCAAAGTGACGGGCTGCTCGCACGGACGGGGAGGCTCGATGCACCTCTTCAAGCCGGAAGTCGGCATGTTGGGCACGAGCGGCATCGTCGGGCCGAGCATTCTGATGGCGGCGGGCGCGGGCTACACCTACATGTTGAAGAAATCGGATCAGGTCGCTGTCGCCTTCTTCGGCGATGGCGCGGTTAGCAACGGCGCGTTCCACGAGGGATTGAATCTCGCCACCGTCTGGGATTTGCCGGTGCTCTTCGTCTGCGAGAACAATCAGTACGCGACCGAGGTGGCCTTCGCGACGATCACGAAGAACACCAGCGTTGCATCCAAGGCGGCGGCGTACGGCTTGCCGGGTATCGAGTTGGACGGTAACGATGTCCTCGCCATCTACCAGGCGGCGGGCGAGGCGATCAGCCGCGCGCGTGCCGGTGGCGGGCCGACGCTGCTCGAATGCAAGACCTATCGCACGCGCGCCCACTCCGAGGGGATGCGCGACGTAGGCTACCGCACGCAGGACGAGGTCAATGAGTGGCGCGCGCGCGACCCAATCGCCCGACTGCGCGACAATCTGCTGGCGGACACTATCGCCAGCGAGGAAGAGATCGGCCAAATCGACCGCGACGTACAGGACCTCATCGCCGAAGCGACCGAGTTCGCCAAGAACAGCCCCTGGCCCGATGCGGCGACCGCGACCGATCACGTCTTTAGTGAGAAGGATTGAAGAAGGACTGAGGACTGAGGACTGAGTTGAGAGACCGCGAGCGATACAACTCCAACTCCAACCTCAATTGCATACCGTCCCACACTCAGTCCTCAGTCCTGAAAAAGGAGTCACCATGCGTGAGATGACCTACACGGCAGCCGCTCTCGAAGGGCTGACGGAAGAGATGGAACGAGACCCGATGATCTTCGTCGTCGGCGAGGGGATCGGCGCGCGCGGCGGGAACTGGGGCACGACCGTCGGTCTCTACGAACGCTTCGGGCCCGCCCGCCTGCGGGATACGCCGATCACCGAGCGCGGCTTCACCGGCCTCTGCACCGGCGCCGCGATGACGGGCGCACGGCCGATTGTCGATTACATGTTCATCGACTTCGGCCTTGATGGGATGGGCGAACTGCTCAACCAGACTGCCAAAATCCAGTACATGAGCGACGGTCGCCTGAAGATGCCGATTGTGCTGCGCGGCTGTATCGGCGTCGGCAACTCCGCTGCGACGCATCATTCCGGCAGCTACTATTCGATCTTCACGCATTTCCCCGGCTTCCGCGTCGTCGTGCCGACCACGCCATACGACGCCAAGGGGCTCCTCAAAACGGCCATTCGCTCGGACGATCCGGTCGTCTTCATGGAGCATCGCTCCGTCCTGAGCACGAAGGGGATGGTACCCGAAGAGGAATATCTGATTCCCTTCGGACAGGCGCGCATCGCCCGCGACGGCACGGATGTCACCGTCGTTGCGATTGGCGGGGCGGTCAATCGCTCGCTCGCGGCCGCCGAGACACTCGCCGGTGAGGGCGTCTCGGTTGAAGTCGTCGATCCGCGCACGCTCGCGCCGCTCGACATCGACACCATCCTCGCCTCCGTGCACAAGACCGGGCGACTGCTCGTCGTGGACGAGGATTATGGCCCGTGCGGAGTCGCTGCCGAGATCGGTATGCAGGTGATGGAGCGCGGCTTCGATGACCTCGATGCGCCCATCGCACGACTGACGGGCGTCTCCGCGCCGGTGCCGTACAGCGCGCCGCTCGAACAGGCGCTCGTGCCGAATGCGGAGACCATCGCGCGGGCAATCCGCGATTTGCTGGCAGCATGAATCAGTGGGCAGTGGACGGTGAGCGGTGAGCAGAAACCGGCGCGCGTAGCGCATCCACATTCAACTGCCCACTGCCCACTGCCCACTTAGCGAACGGAGTGAGCGACGATGGCGATTGAAGTGGTCATGCCCCGGCTCGGCTGGAACATGGAAGCCGGGACGGTGGTGGAGTGGCTGAAGCATGACGGCGACCGGGTGAACGCGGGCGAATACCTCTTTCTCGTTGAGAGCGACAAGGCGACGACGGAGGTGGAATCGCTCGACAGTGGCATCCTCCGCATCCCCGAGAATGCCTTGCGTATTGGCGAGGAATTGCTGGTTGGCACGGTACTCGGCTATCTCGTGCAGGAGGGTGAGAATGCCCCTTCGGGGCAGGTAGCGGGCAGTCGGCAGCCGGCAGCGAATGGCGTTGTAGGGGCGGTGCTCGAACCGCCCAGTCCTCAGTCCTCAGTTCCTGTAGGGATACCCAGTCCTCAGCACTCATCATTGCCCGCCGCAAGCCCGCGCGCGATCCGCATCGCCGGGGAACTCGGTGTGGACTGGACGAAACTGACCGGCACCGGCGGCGGTGGACGGATCGTTGAGCGCGATGTGCGCGCCGCTGCTGAACAGACGGTTCAACCCGCTCTCGCCGCACCTCCACCCGCCCCGGCAGCCCAGCCAGCGATTACGACCGCGACTGCTGGAGCGCCAATGAGCCAGATGCGCCGCATCATCGGCGAGCGGATGGCGCAGAGCGCGCACACCGCCGCGCCGGTGACGCTGACGACCGAGGCGGACGGTACCGCGCTCGTCCGGCTGCGGGACGATCTCGCGGGCGCGCTGATGACGACCGATACCGTGATGCCGACATACAACGACCTCTTCGCCCGCCTCGTCGCAGTCGCGCTCCGGGAGTTCCCGGACCTCAATGCCTCCCTCGTCGATGGCGCGATCGTGCGACATGAGGCGGTGCATATCGGCGTGGCGGTTGACACGGAGAAGGGGCTGCTCGTCCCGGTGATCCGCGATGCGCAGGTCAGGTCGGTGCAGGCAATCGCGGTGGAATCGGCCCGCCTGATCGGGCAGGCGCGGACGGGGAAAGCCGCGCGCGAGGACCTGACCGGCGGCACCTTCACGATCACGAACCTCGGCATGTACGAGATCGACGCCTTCACGCCGATCATCAACCTGCCGGAGTGCGCCATCCTCGGCATCGGCCGGATCGTCGCGCGGCCCGTCGTCGTGGATGAGGAGGCGGAGACGGTGGCGATCCGCAAGATGGTCGCCCTCAGCCTGACCTTTGACCACCGCGTCGTCGATGGCGCGCCCGCTGCCCGCTTCCTCAGGCGCGTCAAGCAGTTCGTCGAACAGCCGCTGATCTGGCTAACGAGATAGCGAGCAATGAGCAATGAGCAATGAGGGTAGGGGCGCACAGCGTGCGCCCTCTCAGTCGGAGGTAGCAAGTGGCGGTGGACTGGCTTGACTTAACGGGCCGTGTGGCGATGGTGACGGCGGGATCGGCGCGCGGCGGCATCGGCCACGCGACGGCGCTCGAGCTGGCGCGGGCGGGCGCGGACCTCTTCGTCTGCGATATCGACGGCGAGGGCGCGCAGCAAACGGCGTGCGAGGTGGAGGCGCTGGGCCGCAGATGTATGGCGGTGCAATGCGACATGGGCGACGCGGACGCCATCGTCGCCATGTTCACCGATTTCGACCGAGCCTACGACCGGGTTGATATTCTCGTCAACAACTGCGGCATCGGCACGCGCTACCGGCCGGAAGACTTGCCGCTCGATGAGTGGCGGAAGATCGTGCGTATCAACCTCGAAGGGACGTGGGTCTGCACGCAAGAGGCGGGCAGGCGGATGATCCGCGCCGGGCGGGGCGGGGCAATCGTCAGCATCAGTTCGATCGCCGGCAGTTCCGCGCTCGGGCGCGGCAACTTCGTCTACAGTGTGACCAAGGCGGGCATCATCCAGTTCACGCGCGAGTTGGCGGTGGAGTGGGCGCCGCACGGCATCCGCGTCAACGCGATCCAGCCCGTGCAGGTCAGGACGCAGGCGATGGCGAACATGCTGGACGATCCGCAACTCGACCCGAAAACGCTCACCGCCCGCTTCTTGCGCGGCATCCCGCTCGACCGCATCGCCGAGCCGGAGGATATCGCCCGTGCCGTCCTCTTCCTCGCCTCAGACGGAGCGAGCTTTATTACCGGCCATTCGCTCCCCGTCGATGGCGGGAACCTCGCGCTCAATGCGGGCGGCAGTAAACTCTGGCCGACCGAGGATGTGGCCCCATGAGCGCTACCCGATCATCGCTCGCCTTCGTCGGTGCGGGCGCGCTCGGCCAGTCGTTCGCCGGGTTGCTGGCGAAGAACGGCCAGGCCGTCACGTTGCTTGCGACACCCCGGACTGCCGCATTCCTCCTGAAGGAAGGACGCATCCGGCTCCAGGGAGTCGTCGATGACGACATACCCGTCGCGCCCGCGCCCGCGCCACCGGGCAGCGTCGGCGTCACGAAGGACGCGACGGATTTGCCCGCCGGGGTGGGATTGATCTTCCTCACGAAAGGCCATGACCTCGCGGCGGCGATTGCCACCGTCCGTGCCGCATGGCCGGTGGCGGGAGATGACACCGCGTGGGTGGCGGGCTTGCAGAATGGCCTCGCGAAGGACGATATGCTCGCGGCGGCATTCGGCGCGGAGCGGGTCGTGCCGGGGGCGACGATCCTCGGCGGCGGGCGCGGCACGGACGGTGCCGTGACGGTGACGGCCCTCGGCATGACCTATCTGGGCGAGAAAGAGGGCGGCAGTTCGCCGCGCGTGGATGCGGCGATTGACGCGCTGATGGCGGCGGGCATCCCGGCGCAAGCGCCCGCGAGCATCCAGAGCATCCTCTGGTCGAAGGCGTGCAATGCGGCGGGCGTTTTCGGCGTCTCCGTGCTCGCCCGCGCCACCGGGCCGCAAATGAGCGGCGACCCGAATATGATGCGCGCCTATCTCTCGCTCGTCCGCGAGACGGCCGCGACCGGCGCGGCCTATGGCGTCGCGGTCGGCGATTACCCGAACTTCCCGCCGATCCACACCTACACCGTCACGCCGGATGAGGAGATGCTGGCGAAGATCGTCAAGCCCGGCCCGCTGCCGCGCGGTGGCAGCCTGCCCTCGATGACCCAGGACGTGCTGGCTGGGCGACCGATGGAGGTCGAGCAGGTCTTCGGCGACCTCGTGGAGCGGGCCGAACGCGCGGGCGTCGCCGTGCCCCGCCTCACGCTCGTCCGCGACATCATGCGCGGCATCGACCGGATCACGCGGGGGACCTAATCCCCCAGCCCCTCTTCCCTCGAAGGGAAGGGGGAGTCGCATTTTCTCCCCTTGAATGGTTGCAGCACATCGGAGGATGGGATGTACTGCGACTGCCGTGCTCCCCTTGCCGCCCACCGGGGACGATCGTGGAGAGTTTGCGGCGCAGGGCGTTCCATCGCCGATGAGGAATCCTACCGCACCGACGGTCGATGGCCGCAAGGATGCGCGGACGTCAGAGAGCAGCGATACCATGCTCGGCAGCGATGTCAGCAAAGCGACCTTGACCTGCACTCTGCTCGTCGCGCGCGATCAGCCACCGCTGTGGCAGCGCAGCGTGCCAAACACCCCTGCCGCCTCGCCGTGGGTTGTCAAAACCGACCGGTCCCTACAGCCGCGCGGTCGTCGCGCTGGGGCGGTAGGCCGGGCGGTGCTGCTCGCCCAACCCAAGCGAGCGAAGAGCGACCGGGTGGACAGCGATGGCCTGGCGCGCTATGGTCTGGCGGCAGACCTGCCACCCGATCCGCTCAAGAGCGAGGCGATGGACCGACTCGATCCGTTGCGCACGGCGCGCACGGGCATCGCCGCCGTCAGCGCGGCGGCGATCGTGGGGCGGGAGCGGGAGCAGGCGGCGCTGGATACCCAGATCGCGGCGCGGGCGCGGCAAGAGCCGCTGGCGGCGATGTTGGACGGGGTGCCGGGGATCGGGCCGGTGACCGCGGTAGCCGTCGCCTCCTGCCTGCTCGGTAAGACGTTTGGCCAGTCGGCTCGGTTCGTGACCTACATCGGGCTGGACGTGCGGGTGCGCGACAGCGAGCAGCGGCGGGGCAACGGACGCTGACGCACCAGGGGACGCGGAGTTGCGCCGCCTGTTGTATCTGTGTACGCCGACGAATGCGTGCAAGGATGCGGCGGCCCCGTTTAAGGTGCAATACGAACGCGAGGGGCGAAGGGATTGGCAACGACAGCGGCGATGTGCGCGGTGGCGTGCAAGCCGGCACGGGTCTGCCGGTCGCCGGCGCGGCATGGGACGCAGTACGAGGCGGCACGGGTGCATCAGCAGTCGGCGGCCGGCGGCGCGCGGGCGAACGGTCGAAGAGTCGAAACGGTCTTGACAACCATCTAGAGAATCTCTCCATCGCCGCCGTAATCTTCTCCTACCTCGATCTACAGGCGATGGAGAGGAGGCAGGGGGTGAGGCTCGTTTGACACCCCGCCATCGCCCATCCCATACTTTCACTGCGCCGCAAGGCGCGGAGGAGTTGGAGAAATCGGCCAAAGGTGAATGCGCATTCCCTATGTATCATGACGAAGACTTGTACGAAGACGAGAATATCCCATCTCGCACCAAAACCCGCGAGCGCCGCAAAGAGCGGACGCCCGAGCGTACGCCGCGTGAGGTGCCGCGCGACGCGACGCGACGCGGCCCGACCCGCGCCGTGCGCGAGGGGCGCGAATCCTTCAAGTGTGTCCACTGCCGCGCCTTCATCGGGCCGACGATCAGCGGCGGCAAGCACCGCAA
>JBPCMC010000118.1:0-12592 GCA_051002645.1 Thermomicrobiales bacterium | reverse complement strand
GGCGGGGGATTTCCGGCTCCTCGGAGGGGCCGTGCAGGGATGCGTCGGTCATCGTCTGCGTCATTGTGCCCATCGTTTGCGTCATCGCGCCGAGGCGCTGCAACTGCGACATCGCGCCGACGGTCTGATACTGGATTAACTTCCCCTTTGGCCGATCCCGGCCGGGCATCGGCGCCGTCGTCAACGCGCGCGCGCCGTCCCGCACCGTGCCGTGGACCTCGACAGTCAGCGTCGCCTCGCCGCCGCCCCGATAGGTGCCGCGCACGACGGCGACGTCCGCGTAATCCCGCCCGACGGCGATCTTCACATGTCTCCCGGTGCAGGGCGTGCCGAGCGTCGCGTCGATACCAACCCATCCGTACGGCGGCACGAACGCCTCCGCCCAGGCGTGGGACGCGCCGCTCTCCGCGATGTCGCCGAGGTAGCCGCTGACGTAGCGCGCCGGGAGCCCCGCATGGCGACAGAGCGAGAGGAGGAGATGCGCGAAGTCCTGGCAGACGCCGCTGCCCCCGGCGATCACGTCCGCGACCGTCGAGTGGACATTGGTCGTGCCGAGTTGGTAGGTGAAATGCTCGAGGATGTAGGTCGCCGCGCGCTGGAGGAAGGCGAACGCGGTCGTTTCCGGCGCAGCGGCGAGCAGGGCGCGCGTCAGATCACCGGAGTCGGGGTCGAGCGCGACATAGGTGCTCGGGCCGAGGAATTCGGCATACTCATCGGCGATCAACCGGTCTGCCGCGAGGTGCGCGAGGAGCGGTGAGGCGTCCGGGATGCCGCCCCTCGGCCCGGCGAGCGGCACGTCCGCATCGGCGAAGGTAATCACGTCGCTCGTCGCCTCGACTGCCAAATGGTCGTGCAGGTAGGGGACGCCGAAATCATGGACGACATTGCCGTAATAATCGTGGAAGGTGATCACCGTCGCGGGCGGGTCGATCGTCAGGTCGAAGGCGAGGCAGGTCTGCGCGTCGTCGGAGACGGGTTGCAGCCGCACCTCATTGAAACTCTCGAATACCGGGCTGGCGTACGTGTAGGCGGTGCGGTGGGTGAGGGTGAATCTCATACAATGACCTCCTCGGCGCGCAGGATACGCGGCGCGAAATACTGTGCCTGGATGCGCTCGCCGACGCGGAAGCATTGCCGCTGGATATCGAGCAAATACTCGTGCAGGCCCGCCTCGAAGACTTCCTCCACCCGCTGATAGGCCAGCGCGCTGTGCAACCGGCCCACGGCGCGCTCCGCCTCCCGATCCGTGCTGAGGGTGGAGTACTGCGTACTGAGGGTGTTGTCCTCCCACTCGTTATTCGCGACGCTTTGCTCATTGCTGATGTGGGTGAGGGCGGCGTCCACCTTGCCGATGGCGAAGCGGATGGAGCGGGGGAAGATCGGCGAGAGGGTGAGCATTTCGATCACTGAGCGGGGCCGGACAGTGCTGCGATAAATCTTGTGGTACGCCTCATATGCCGAGAGCGAGCGCAGCACCGCGAGCCATTGGTCCCAGTCGCCGGGAACGTCGTCGGAAGGACTGAGGACTGAGGACTGAGGACTGAGCCGGGAATCGTCTTCTCCCAGTCCTGAGTCCTGAGTCCTCAGTCCTGTATCTTTGTCCGCGATGAGCAGGTGATACTTCACGTCGAGGGCGCGGGCGGTCTTCTCGGCGCGTTCGAGGAACTTGCCCGCCTGGAGGAAATACCACCCCTCCTCGCGCGGCATCGTGCTGTCCGTGATCCCCTGGAAGAGGTGGCTGAATTCCTTGATCGATTGGTAGAAAAGGTGGACGTTCTCCGCGCCGACGGGCGTCTCGCCAAACTCCTGTAACCGTTGCAGTTCGAGATGGAAGCGGTTGAGCACTTCCCACATCTCGCTGGCGATCTGATGGCGCATCGTGCGGGCATTCTCCCGCGCGCGGGCGACACACGAGACGATCGAGTGCGGATTCTCCGGCGCGAAGGTGAGATAGGACGGCACGTTCTCTTCGCTCGCCTCCGCGTGCGTGGCGAAGAAGCGCGGCGCTTCCCCGACGATCGTGATCAGCGCCTCCCAATGCCGCCGCCGCCGCTCCCGCGCCTCGGGCGATGCGCCCATCTCCAGCGTGTGGTGATAATTGACGTCCGTGATGCGCGCCGTATCCTCGGCCCGCTCGACAAACCGCCCAATCCAGTAGAGAGATTCCGCGATCCGGCTCAGCATCGCTGCGCTCGAAGGACTGAGGACTGAGGACTAAGGACTAAGGGGGCGGCGGTGAGTGTCATGTCTGGCTCCTGGGTGTTCGTTGTTCGTCGCGTTGGCGCTCAACTGCGGAGCGAAGGCCAGCGACGATACGAATTACTTCGTCAGCTTGTGCCACTAATCGCTGGAACGTTATCTGGTCGAGATACTCCGCATCGAGCGCTACATAAAGCAGGGAGCGCGTCTCGGCGCACGACGCCTTCGCCGTTGATAAGAACTGGTGGAACTCCCCGCGTCCGCCGCGATCAAACCCTTCAGCGACATTCGACATGATCGATACGGCTGCTCGCTGTACCTGCCTCGTTAGGCCATAAACTTTCGCGAACGCCCCTTGTCGGGTTACTTGATAAATCTCGCGGGTGAGTACGCGCGCCTTTTGCCACGCCACCAAGTCCTCAAATCGCTCAACCCTTGCCATCTTGCTTCCTTTCCCCACTTAGTCCTTAGTCCTCAGTCCTTAGTCCTACTGAAGCACCCACGTATCCTTGCTCCCGCCGCCCTGACTTGAGTTGACGACGAGGGAGCCACGACGGAGGGCGACGCGGGTGAGGCCGCCGGGGAGGACATGGATTTCTTTCGGGCCGCTGAGGATGTAGGGGCGCAAGTCGATGTGCCGCCCTTCGAGGCGACCGCCGTCGCCCGTTTCGTCCGGGATGAACGAGGGGCTGCGGGAGAGCGGCACGACGGGCTGGGCGATGTAATCGCGCGGGTTGGCGATGACGCGCGCGCGGAATTGCGCGACCTCCTCTTCGCTCGCGCTCGGGCCGATCAGCATGCCGTAGCCGCCGCTCTCGTTGGCCGCCTTGATGACGAGTTCCCCGGCGTGCGCGACGATATAGTCCAGTTGCTCGGGATCGGAGGGGAGATAGGTCGGCACATTGCCGAGGATCGGCTCCTCATTGAGGTAGTAGCGGATGATCGCCGGGACATAATGGTAAATGACCTTATCGTCCGCGACGCCGGTGCCGATGGCGTTGGCGAGGGCGACATTGCCCGTCCGCACCGCGCCGAGGAGTCCCGCGACGCCGAGCACGCTATCCGGCCGGAAGGCGAGGGGGTCGAGGAATTCGTCGTCCACGCGGCGGTAGATGACGTCCACCGGCTCGCGGCCGCGCGTCGTGCGCAGGTAGACGCGGTTATCGACGACGAAGAGGTCACGGCCCTCGACCAGTTCGATGCCCATCTGCTGCGCGAGGAAGGCGTGCTCGAAGTAGGCGGAGTTATAGATGCCCGGCGTGAGCAGCACCACCGTCGGGCCGCCGGAGCCACGCATCGCGCTCCGCGGCGAGAGGGCGCGCAGGTTCTCGATCAGTTGCCCGCAGTAATGATCCACCGAGCGGACGCCCATCTCGCCGAACCAATCCGGCAGCACCCGCCGCATCGTCGTGCGGTTGGCGAGGACATACGAGACGCCGCTCGGGGTGCGCAGATTGTCTTCGAGGACGAGGTACCGCCCCTCGGCGTCGCGCACGAGGTCGCTGCCGACGATGTGGATGTAGAGGTCGTGCGGCACATCGATGCCGACCACTTCGCGGCGGAAGTGGCGCGCGCGCACGATCAACTGGCGTGGCACGACGCGATCGGCGAGGATTTGCTGATCGTGGTAGATGTCGTGGATGAACATATTCAGCGCCTTGATGCGCTGCTGGAGTCCCGCGTCAATCAGCCGCCACTCATCGGGCGGGATGAGGCGGGGGATGAGGTCGAAGGGGAAGATGCGTTCGGTGCCGTGCTCGGAGTCCGAATAGACAGTGAAGGTAATCCCCTGATGGAGGAAGGAGCGGTTGGCGACATCGCTCGCGCGGCGGAGGTCGCTCGCGTCCAGTTGGGCGAGTTGCGCCGCGAGCGGGCGGTAGTGCGGGCGGGGCATAACCCCACCACCGGGCGCCGACATGAACATCTCGTCGTAGAACCCGCCAGTGTTGTAGCCGCGCGTCAGCGGGTTCGCCGCGCTTGTGGCTGGGGATGTCTCAGGCGTACCGATGGCGATGGGCCTTTCTTCCTAACCCCCCGACCCCCTTCCCTCGAAGGGAAGGGGGAGGAGAAGGTGCGTTGTGCGTGGCCGGGTCATTGGTGCAATGGTAGTGGCTCGCACCCGTTCCGGCAATATTGCCGTTGCACAATACGGGTGCGTAGCGGCGCAACGAACGAGAAGTATGGAACGAATGGCGTGCCACGCGCGTTTCCTCGGAGAATAGGGTTCAGGGTCGCAAGGAGGGTTACGGTCATGCAAAGAAAACAATCGATGATGGCAGCGCTGTGTGGCGTCGCCCTCTCGCTTCTCCTCGTGGGGGCAACTGGGGCAGCGCCCGGTACGTCGGGGCAGCTGGCCGTCGCCTATCACTTCGATCCGGCGCAGCCTGTCGCCGGGCAGCCGACGGCGATCACGACGACTATCTCCGCCGTCGGCGGGCCGCTCACCCTCGCGCTCGTCCGCACCTTCTCGATCGGCGCCGTGTCGGACGCGGGTGGCCCGGCCATCTCAGCGGCGGCAGTCGCCCTCTCAGCCGGGCCGGGCGGCAGCTACACCGCCTCAATGACTTTCCCGAGCGCGGGACTCTGGCACATCGCCACCGCGAATTTCCAGAATGCGCAAGGCAACGCCTTCGATGTGACGGTCATGGACGCGCCGCCGTCCGACCCGCTCGCCTGCCGCGCCGCCAACCTCAGCGCGGACGCCCAGTGGCAAGGTGCCCTCGGCTCCCGCATCGCCACGGTGACCGTGACGAATAACGGCACCGATGCGTGCTCGCTCGCCGCCTATCCGGTGGTGGGCATCGTTGACGCGCAGGGCCAGCCCGTGCCCACCGACACCAATGCCTTCACGGACGCGACCGACGCCGGCGGCGCGCTCGTGCTGCAACCGGGTCAGCAGGCGGCGACCAATGTCCAGTGGTCGAATCGTTGCCCGCAGGCGGCGGCGAGCGATGTGTTCTCCCTGCGTGTCACCCTGCCGGGCAATAGTGGCACCTTCACGGTGCCAACCAGCGTGCCCCCCTGTCTCGGCGATACGCAGTCCTCACATCTCGGTCAGCAGCCCTTCACGCTCCGTGGCGATGCGGTGCAGGTTGTGCGCGACTACTACATGGCGATCAATAACCGCACCTATCAGAAGGCGTACGCGCTCTTCGGCGCGTCGATGCAGCAGAATCAATCTGCCGACGACTTCGCCGCCGGCTTCGCGATGACGCAGCAGGACGATCTGCACATCCGCTCCATTACCCCGAATGGCGACCAGTCGGTCATCATCATCACCCTCACTGCGCGGGAGACGAACGGCGACATCCAGCGCTACACCGGCTCCTACACCATCGGCCCGGAAAACGGCGTGCTGAAAATCGTCACGGCGAGTATCGCGCTGGTGTAGTGCGTGTTCGGCACTTGGGCAATACCCTTTTGTTATGGGGCCTCCTCAGAGCGTCGGTGGTAGACCAAATGCCGGGAAGAGCGCGGCGCCAAACGTCGTGATCTCCGCGATGACGCCGTCCTCGATGCGCAGGACATCGAGCTTGAACGCGCGGAACGTGGAGTCACCGTGCTGACGCAGGTAGCTCGCGGCGGTCGGCATCCGGTTGGCCCGCGTCGGCACGAGACGCCAATCACCGTCCCGCTCCTCGCCAAAGGCGCGTGCGAGGAGCGGCGCGAATGCCGCGAGCCCCTCGAAGCGGGACGGATACGGCGGCATCGTAATGCGGATGTCTTGCGCCGCGATCGCGACGGCAGCCGCAGCGTCGCACCGCTCGTGCGCGTCGATGAACCGCGCGAGCAATACCCGTTCCCCGTCACTCGGCTCCCGCGCGGACCATTCCGCGCGCCGCGCCGGTAGGTGCCCCTGCATCGTCGAGCGCGCTCGCTGGAGCGCACTGTTCGCTGCGGCGACGCTCGTCTCAAGGAGGGCCGCCGTCTCGCTGGCCGGCCAGCCGAGCACATCGCACGCGATCAACGCCGCGCGCTGTCGCGGCGGCAGGACCTGCATGGCGGCGAGGAAGGCGAGCTCGATCGTCTCCCGCGCGACGACGACCGCGTCCGGCTGGTCGTCGCTCGGCGCAATTTCGTCCAGCAGCCGGTCCGGGTACGGCTGGAGCCACGGTACCTCGGCGAGGGAGTGCATCGCCGTCAGACGACGCGACCGCTGCCGCAGCAAGTCGAGGCACATATTCGTCGCGATGCGGTAGAGCCACGCACGGAACAATGCGCTGCCGTCGAAGCGGTCGCGGCTGCGCCACGCGCGCAGGAACGTCTCCTGCACGGCGTCCTCCGCTTCGTCGAACGAGGCGAGCATCCGGTAGCAGTGGACGTGCAGTTCGCGCCGGTGGCATTCGGTGAGCGCCGCGAAGGCGGTTTCCCCACCCACAATCGCGGCTGCGCCCGCGTCGGTGCGATGAATCGTCATCGGAGCGCCCGTCCGCGCATCGTGTTCGCCAGCATCCCGGTCATGCCCCCGGCGCCGTTCGCCGGACCTCCTGCACGAGCCAACCGTTGCCGTCGGGGTCGTTGAAGGAGAGGAACGAGTTGTAGTCGCTGCGTTGGGGATCAGGCCCCGGCATCTGACCGCCCGCCTCGAAATGGAAGAGATCGCTGACGTCCGTCCCGCGTTCGACGAGCGCGGCGCGCGCGGCGTCAATGTCGGCGACGACCAGTTGCAGACCCTGGACGGAGCCTGCCGCTTCCGTGTTCCTCATGAGGACGATCGAGCACGCCGAGCCTGGTGGTGTCAGCTGCACAACGCGAAAGTCGTCGCCAGCGCGGTGGTCAACGTCCAGATTGAAGCCAGCCTGCTCGATGTAGAATTCCTTGGCGCGGTCCACGTCCGAGACGGGAACCAGCACGAGTTCAAGTTTCCAATCCACGATGCATCCTCCTTGTAATCATCGGCTCGGTTGCCGATCTTCCTGGAGATGAAACGTCGGCGCTCACGGAAACTCATCGGTGGTGCGATGAGCAGTCCCAGAGAGGCATGACGACGGTCCAATGGACTATCAAATCACCGGCTTTCTCACTGCACGCCCAATCGCTCGGCGAGGTGCAGGTTCTCGCGGTAATCGACGGGGACTTCGATCAGTGAGGGCTGGTCGAGTTCGAGGGCGCGTTTGAGGGTCGGTAGGAGATCGTCGGCGGATTCGACACGGTAGGCGGGCAGGCCGAACGATTGGGCGAACTGGACGAAGTCCGGGTTGCCGAACTCGACGCCGAAGGTGCGACCGAAGCGGCGCGTCTGATTGAGCTCGATCACCCCGTACCGCCCATCCTTCCAGACCACCGTCGGGAAGGCGGTCTTCATCCGCTTCGCCGTCTCCAACTCCTGGCTATTCATCAGGAAGCCACCATCGCCGTTGACGGCAATTACCTTGCGCGCGGGGAAGACGAGTTTGGCGGCAATCGCGCCGGGCAGGGCGATGCCCATCGCGGCAAAGCCATTGGCGATGATGCAGGTGTTCGGCTGCGCGGCGGGGTACATGCGCGCCAGCCAGAGCTTGTGCGCGCCAACGTCCGAGATGAGGATGTCATCGTCGCCGAGGGCGTCGCGCAGCGCGCCGATCACCCGCTGCGGCTTCATCGGCATACTCGCGTCGCTGGCGAAGCGGCGCAGTTCCTCCTCCTCGTCCGAGCCGATGCGCGGGGCGGGCCATTCGCCATGCTTGCCGGTCATCGCCGCACGGAGCGCATCGAGGCTGTCCGCGATCTCGCCGACGACCTCGATGGCGGGGAGGTAATGGAGGTCGATCTCGGCGGGCGTGCTGTCGATGTGGATGATCTCCTTCGCCCGCGCCCGGTTCCAGAGTTCGGGCGACCACTCGACGAGGTCATATCCCACGGAAATGACCACGTCGGCGTCGGTGAGGCCGAATTGGCTCGCTTCGAGGGCGCGCAGGCCGACGGCGGGCTCGGCGAGGGGATCACGGTAGTCGAGGACGCCCTTCGCCATAAACGTACTCGTCACGCCGATGCCGAGATCACCGGCGAAGGCGCGCAGGGCGTCGGTAGCGTGGCGACGGATGACGCCGTTGCCCGCGAGGATGACCGGGCGCGTCGCGTTGGCGAGGATGTCGGCGGCGCGCGCGAGACTCTTCGGGTCCGCGCGCGGGTAGGTCGTGCGGCGGACGGGCATCGGCGCGTCGTCGTCGCCGGCGGGCGCGGCGGCGACATCCTCCGGCAGTTCGATGTGCGTCGCGCCTGGTTTCTCCAGCCGGGCCAGCCGGAACGCCTTGCGGACGATCTCCGGCGTATTCTCCACCTGCTCGACGCGCGCGTTCCATTTCGTCACCGGGCGGAACATCTGCACGACATCGATGTACTGATGCGACTCCTTGTACATGCGGTCCAGCCCCGCCTGACCGGTGATGGCGACGAGCGGCGCTCGGTCCAGTTGGGCGTCCGCCACGCCGGTGAGGAGGTTGGTCGCGCCAGGGCCGAGCGTGGCGAGGCAGACGCCGGGGTAGGTGCTCAGGCGGCCGTAAACATCGGCCATGAACGCCGCGCCGCCCTCGTGCCGCGTCGTGACGAAGCGGATCGTCTCACTCTCCGCCAGCGCCTCCATCAGGTTGAGGTTCTCCTCACCCGGCACGCCGAAGATGTATCGCACTCCCTCGTTTTCCAGGCATTCGACGAGGAGATCAGCGGTCGTGCGGGGTGTAGTCGTCATCATGTGCTCCTTCTCGGCGCGCTTGCACAGATTGCCACGTATCGAGCGAGAGACGTGCGCAATCAGCGGGCCACCGCCTGCTATCGCACGGCCGGATAGACGTAGGTGAACGGAGCGATGCGATGCCGGTTGCCAATGTCGATCTGGCCGGAGATGAGCCAGACGGGTTGAAGAAGTGTCGCTGTCTGGTTAGGAGGGTTGTGTGGCGTCTGCGTCGCGACGTAGGCGAGCGTCACGCGATCGGCGGTGAACGAATTGGGCGCGGCCTGCCCACGGGTGGCATAGAAAATATTGCCGTCGCGGTGATGGACGGCCTGCTCCGGGTCATCCTCAATCATCAATCGCCCGAACTCCCCCTGCAATTGCGACAGACCACCGTTGACAGGGACGGGCGTCGGCGCGGTCGCGAGCGTATCCAAGGCGTCTTGCGCGGTGATGAGGGCGCTGCCCGTCGGTGCCATTGGCTGTAGCGCCGATAGTCCATTGCGTTGCAGCGCGACCAGGAGCGGATCGGCGGTGATCGTGAGGCGTTTGCCGCTCGACGCGACAAAGGCGCGGAGGCCGCAACGTCCATCGGCAAAGGGATCGCTATGAATAAGCAGGGGATAGCAAACCGACGATGATTGGGCGACCGGCACACCCAGGTCGCTCAGGTCCACATGATGTGCCGCGATGAACTGCTGCACCAGTGCGAGCGTCGCCTCCGGTGACAATGCCTGCGTCGCCGGGGTGTTCTCGTTTGGGGCGCCGCTGTCGTACTGCCATTCGCCGCCCTGATAGTTCGCGCCGAGATTGGAGCCATCGGGATATTTCGCCAGGAACCCTTCGCCACTACCAGACGGCGTACTGGTGACGGTCGCTGTTGCATTGTCGAATCCGAGCGCGACCGCGAGCGCATCGAAATCGGCCCGCGTGAAGGAAAGATCGTTGATTGTGAAGGAGGTGAGTGACGCGAGATCGGGTGTGGAAGGGAGTGGCACAGTCGGCGTGACGGGCGCGGGTTGTGGTGCGGGATGCACGATGGCGTCGACATAGGCGGTGAAGGCGATCTCTTTCCCAATCGCCGCGCTCTCATTGGTGGTGGCCGTGCCGGTATAGATCATCACCGGGAGCAGATACGGCGTGGCATCGAAGGTGTAGGCGAGGGAATAGCCGAGCGTGGCGGCGGTGACATGCACGGCGAGTGGCCCATTGGTGAAGGCGATCGGGTAGCCTGATGCATCGTTCGGCAGCATCAGCGTCGCGTAGGCATCGCCTGTTTGGAGCGCTGCTGCGAGATCGGCGGCGGGATGTAGCCGGTAGGAAGAGAAGGCGTCGGGCGTCCGTGTCGTAACGCTGGCATCGGTCACGCGGTTATCCGGCCCAATCGTGACAATGTCGTCCATCTGCGCCTCGCGTCCGACGAGTGGACCGCCGTTCGGCGCGACTGCCGCCCACTGCACCCGCCGCAGCGTCGGTGTCCGGGTGTCTGGCGGCAGAATATGCATCGCGGACGTTGGATCGGGCGGGAAGCCGCTGCTGACGAGGAAGTCGTGTGCCGCCGCGATGGCGTGGGCATCATCGGTCGCGGCGGCGCGCTTCTGGCAGAGATCAGTTCCGGTGCCGAACGGTGGCGACGTCGGAGTCGCGGGGACAGAGTTCGGGTACGGCGTATTCACCGGCGGTGGGATGGTTGCCTCGCCGCAACGCGCGCCGGGATCCGGTGCGTGGTAGGTGAAGGAGCCGCGCGTGCTTACCGACACTTGCGCACCTGTCGCTGCATCGGTTGCGGTAATCTGGTAGTCCCATTTGCCGTCTCCATGTACGACCTGTAGCGGCCCGCCCATACCGAGCCGCGCGGCGAGATCGCGGGTACTCTGCTCCGTGACGGTCGCGACAGTAAGGCGGACCACCGGCGCGGCATCGGGCGCCGTGCCCATTGTGTCAAATGTGTAGGTCGCCGTTCCTGGCGGCAGATGCAGGTTCACGATCGGATTGCCTGGATTGAGGGGCATGCCGGGACCGCTGAAGTCGAGGCCGTCGCCGTCCTGCGGGCGGATGGCGGGGAGGACGCCAAACGCCTCCGGGCCGCTGTCCTGGATTGCTGCCGGGGCGGGCACGGACTGGCTCTGCACGGGGGACGACTGAATCATCATGGTCAACGCGCTCGTCGCGATCAGGGCGGCGGCGAGCAGCGCGGTGCTGACCGTGAGCGCCAGGTGCCGGGTCTGTCTCCGCATCGTGCCCTCCCGCGATTGATGAACGACGCCACCAGTATACGGCAGCAGAGAAGCACGGCATTGACGCGCCTGCCCGCGTGCCGGACGATGCAGCGGCGAAACTGCGGATCAGGGAAGGAACACACCGTGCCAACCATTGCCGTCGATCTGTACAGCGACACGCTCACGAAGCCGTCCCGCGCGATGCGCGCCTTCATGTGCGATGCGGAGGTGGGCGATGAGCAGAAGGGCGAGGACCCGACCGTCAACCGCCTGCAGGAGATGGTGGCGGCATTGCTCGGCAAGGAGGCGGCGCTCTTTCTGCCCTCCGGCACAATGTGCAACGAGATCGCCCTGAAGGTCCACACCCGCCCCGGCGACGAGGTGCTGATGGACAAGACCGCGCATCCGATCCACTTCGAGGCGGGCGCGCCCGGCCTGCTCTCCGGCGTGATGATCACCGGGCTCGACGGCGCGCGGGGCATCTATACGCCGGAGCAGGTAGCGGCGGCGGTGCACCCGCTGAGTCGTCACGCCCCACCGACGCGGCTCCTCTGGGTGGAGAACACGAGCAACCTTGGCGGCGGCACGATCTGGCCGCTCGATCGCATCGAAGCGGTCTGCGCGATGGCGCGGCAGCACGGCCTCGCCACGCACATGGACGGCGCGCGGTTGATGAACGCGGTTGTCGCCTCCGGCATTGCCGCCGCCGCCTATGCCGCGCCCTTCGACTCTGTCTGGATCGACTTCACGAAGGGGTTGGGCGCGCCGGTCGGGGCGGCGCTCGCGGGGTCGCGCGCCTTCATTCAAGAGGCATGGCGGTACAAGCAGGCGTTTGGCGGCGCGATGCGGCAGGCGGGCATCATCGCGGCGGGCGGCATCTACGCGCTCAAACACAACGTCGAGCGGCTGGCGGAGAACCATGCGCATGCCCGCATCCTCGCCGAAGGGCTGGCCGAGATGCCCGGCATCGCCATCGACCCGCGCACCGTCGAGACCAACCTCGTCTTCTTCGATGTTTCCGCGCTCGGTATGACGGCCGCCCGATGGTGCGAGGCGACCCTCACCGACGGCGTGCGCATGAACGCGATGGGACCACACCGCGTCCGCGCCGTCACGCATCTCGATGTGGACCGTGCCGGGATTGATCGTGCCCTTGCCGCCTCGCGCACCATTGCTGATGCCGCGCGATAGCGTTTTCCGTTGGACGCTGTAAGTGATCGGTGTGGCCTGGTTCCTGCATCGTCATTATCGAATGGGCGATTGCGATACGAAGAGAATGGAACGGTGATGGAGCGAAGGGTGATGACGCGCTATGCCATGCTTTCGGCGCTCGTGCTTGTGCTCACCATCGGGTTGAGCGCCTGTGGCGGCGGGAAGGCGACGTCCGCGCCAGTGGCTGCCGGGAGCAGCGGCGGCAAGAGCGGCCCGGCGAGCCTCTACCCGAATCCGTCCTTGACGCCCGGTGACGTTTTCCCCGGCGTGACGGCGAAGGAAGTCTGCGTCTCCGGCTACAGTTCGGGCGTCC
>JBPCMC010000117.1:0-2791 GCA_051002645.1 Thermomicrobiales bacterium | reverse complement strand
CCGCCACCCATCCATATTTGCAAAGGGGAAGCCACGATGGCATCAACGCGCATGACGATGACCAACGACCCAGCGCGGAGCGACCGCGACTTCCTCGATGAGCGCATCAATGAGTACAACTTCGCTGCGACGAACATCCATGATGGCCGGATGATGTATTTCGCCGTCCGCGATGAGCAGGATGAAATGGTTGCCGGCCTCTCCGGGTGGACGTGGGGCGGCTGCGCGGAGGTCGAACTCCTCTGGGTGCGCGAGGACCGGCGTGGTACGGGATTGGGGACGCAGTTGCTCGCATCCGCCGAAGGTGAAGCGCGTGCCCGTGGTTGCACGCAGATCGTCCTTGGCACGCACAGTTTTCAGGCCCCGGAGTTCTACAAAAAGCACGGCTACGAAGTCTATGGCGCGGTGGATGATTACCCGCGCGGCTTCTCGCATATCCATTTGAAGAAGCAGTTGCAATGATTGGAAGGTGATCGCCTCTTCGCACGAGCCGGATTGACGCATTGCGCTAGCGGTCTATGATGAGAGTGATCTGAGATATTTTTGCGATACCCCTTAGGAGAGCAACGATGAACACGGCAATAGCACGGTATCGGTTCACCGTCGCGGACTACGAACAGATGGTCAGCATCGGCATCTTTGCCGAAGACGATCGTGTGGAATTACTCGAAGGGGAGATCATCACGATGAGTCCCATCGGAGATCGGCATGTCGGGTGCATCAATGCCCTCACCGACCTGCTGGCAGAAGTCGCCCGGCAATCGGCCATAATCAGCGTGCAAAATCCGATTCGCCTGTCCGATAACAGCCAGCCGCAGCCTGACATTGCTCTCGTCCGGCGCAGCGCCTTCACTCACGCTGTACCGATGGCTGCTGATGTGCTGCTCGTGATCGAGATTGCCAATTCCTCGCTTGGCTATGACCGCACGCTGAAATTGCCTCGCTACGCCGCTGCGGGCATCCCGGAGGCGTGGTTGATCGATCTCGGCGCTGAGACAATTGAGCGCCACACCGAGCCGCGCGACGGCTATTATCGCTTCGCTGCCTTCGCGATGCGCGGTGACACGCTCGCCTCGACGGTGCTTCCGGCACTCACTATCCCAGCCGACCTTGTGCTCGGCCCGGCTGAGGAATGAGCAGTTCCGGTCTCATTTCGGCTGTATGTAGTAGGTCATGCTCTGGATGGCGGCGACGGGGTCGACATCGCGCACCCAGACGCCTTCGCGGACGCGGAGGATGACCGGGGCGTAGTTGAGGATGGCGCGGACACCGCCCGCAACGAGGTGATCGCACGTCTCCTGCGCGAACTGGGCAGGGACGGCGACGATGCCGACGCGGATCTTCTTCTCGCGCACGGTGCGGGTGATCTCCGCCGGGGTCTGGACGATCAGGTCGTCGATGCCGACCGGCTGGCCGACTTTCTTCGTATCGCTATCAAAGACGGCGGCGATACAGAGATTGCTGTCCTCCCAGCCGCGATAATGGACGACGGCCTGCCCGAGCAGCCCGAAGCCGCAGAGCGCGACGGACCACTCCGTCGTGATGCGCAGGATGCTGGCAATTTGCTTGACGAGATACTGGATGTCGTATCCCTTGCCTTGCTTGCCGAACTTGCCGAAGTTGGAGAGGTCGCGCCGGATTTGCGCGGCGGTGACGCCGATGCGCTCCGCAAGGTCGCTCGACGAGACCGAGGTCAGTCCCTCATCGAGGAAGGCTTGCAGCGTGCGATGGTAGATCGGCAGGCGACGGACGACGATGTCGGGTATATCATGCGTGAGTGCAGGCTTCGGCGCGCTCTTCCCCGTGCGCGAGACGATCATCCCCCGGTCCCCTCTCACGAGCGGCGGCTCATATCCTCGACGTGATCCGGCAGATCCTTCGGCGCATTGTTCGGCCCGAGGCTGCTCGAAATCGCCTTACTGACGAAGGCGACGAGCACCGCCGCGAGCGCGACGATCAAGCCGAGCATCACATACCGCGCGAAGGTCATGATGATCGCCATCAGGAGCAGCGTCCCGGCGATAATTAGCAGCCACTTCTGCGCTTTACTCTGGGCGTTAAAATCGAGCATCGCTTTCCCTGCCTTTGTGTGTCACGCGCTTCGGGCGCACGCGACGATGACGCTATTGTACACCTAACCCCCCATCCCCCTTCCCGCGGGCGCCCTTAGGGCAGGAGGAAGGGGGAGCGAAATCAGGAAAGATGGGACCTGAACCGCCAAGCCGCCAAGAAACTCCATAGCACGGAGGGCACAGAGGGGAGAAAATAAACAAGGTCTTCTCTGTGCTCTCTGTGTGCTCTCTGTGTCCTCTGTGGTAAATCTCCCTCTTGGCGGCTTGGCGGTTCAAGGTGCCTTTAGTCCGCCGGGGCGCTTGCTTCAGCGGTCTCGTAGCGCTGAACTTTGCGGAGCGAGAGATGCTGGCCGAACCAGTAATACATGCCCCAGGCGGTGACGGGGAAGTAGAGCGCCGCGTGGAGGACGAGGGCGAACGCGCCCGTCGTCTCAACGGGTAGTTTGAGGATTTGCTGGATGACGAGGAGCGTGCCCGCCTCGAACGGTCCGATATAGCCGGGCGACGACGGGACGAGCGTGAAGAGGTTTGCAACGCCAGTCGTCAGCATCGCGGCGGCGGCGGAGAGATGAAGGCCGAATGCGCGCGCGACGAGGGCGTACATCGTCGCTTCCGCCGCCCATGCGCCGACGGAGGTGAGCGCGACGAGGGCGGTGTCCGAGGCGCGGCGCAGGCTGCCGAGGCCGGCGACGAACTCGATGATCAGCGCCTCCGCGCGC
>JBPCMC010000116.1:0-2549 GCA_051002645.1 Thermomicrobiales bacterium | reverse complement strand
TCATGCGAGGAGGCGCGGGCCGTACAGATCGAGGGCGTTGTCGACGAAGATGCGGCGTTTGAGGGCCGCCGGGAAGAACTTGAAGGCGGTGAGCGGGTTGTCGAAATCCCAGTGCGGGTAATCGCTGGCGAAAACGACTGTCTTCTCCGCGTGCATCATCGCGAGCATCTGCTGGAGATGCCCGGCGTTGTCCGGCTCCTCGATCGGCTGGGTGCTCCAGTAGCAGTGGTCGAGGATGTACTCGCTCGGCCGCTTCTTCAGGTGGGGCACTTCCGCCTTCAGCGCGGGATAGAGCCGGTCGAGCCTCCCCATCACGTAGGGCGCCCAGCAGACACCCCCCTCGATGAAGGCGAACTTCAGGGTCGGGAACTCCTCGAAGACGCCCTCCGCGACCATGCTGACGCAGTGCGCCATCATCGTCTGCGAGTGGTCGGTGTGGAATTCCAGATAGGTCGTCGGGTAGCCGACGCCCGTCGGCGCGTTCGCGATGCCCGTCCCCTCCGCGCCAACGTGGATGGCGACGGGGAGGTCATACTCGACGGCGGCGCGGTAGATCGGCCAGTAGGAGGGGTTGCCGTACGGGATGCGCGCCGCGCTCGCCGTCAGCACCTGCACCATGCCGGTGTCGTTGCCGAGGCGGTGGATTTCCTTCGCCGCCCCCTCGGGGTGCTGCGATGCGATGAGGATGGAGCCCTTATAGCAGTCGTACGGGCGGACCCATTTGGCGAGTGTCCAGTCGTTGTACGCACGGGCGAGCGCGCTCTGGAAGCGCCAGTCGTGTTGGATGCTCAGGCCGATGATCGAGCCGGTCAGGACGCCGAGGTCGATGCGATATTTCGTCATCAATTGCTGGATGACCCAGTCGGGATCGCCCGCGCAGAGGTTGTCCTCCTCGCGCACGGAATCGTCCATCCGGCCGGAGCCGGTATTGGTGTAGTAGCGCACCGCCGTGCCGGGGCCGCCGTTCGCCAGCCACGGATGCCAGTCCGCCGGGAGAAATGGCTTCAACTCCTCCTTGCTCGGTAGATCGTTGTGAATATCGGTGTCGATCAGACGGAGCGCCGCAGCGTCTCGTCTGCCCGTCGTGGATCGGGGTGCGATTGCGACCGCCATAGTGCGTGACCTCCTTCGGAACCGGCGCGGGATCGTCGCTGCCGCTATGGTACCAAAGGAAGGCGTTACGCAGTCAAGTCGATGGGCGTCACGTTGGTGGTTCGGGTTTTCTGATGACTTCGGTACTGTTCGCGAGTTCCTTGCAATGGTGCATCGTTTTGTGGTGATCGGGGTAGACATTGGCAAAGAAGAGCCGACGATAGAGCACGTCATCGTCGGCTATCGACACCTCTTCCATCCCGGAACGCGATCTATCGCGACAGCGTTTGAACGACGAGGCGGACGACTTCATCGAGCGGCACGTCATGTTCCTCGGTATGCGCGCCGCCCTCGGTAGAGAGATACGCGAGTGTCTGATCTGGAGAGACACGGACGGCGATTTCCGCTGCTGCGCCGCTCCATTCGAGTTGGACGCCACCGTTCGCCAGCGGAGCCACAAAATCGGGCCGGGCTTGCGCAATCCGGGCGATGTGCGTCAGCAAATCCGTCGCCACACTGATGGCGTCGCGTGACACAGGCTTCGCGCCATAGGAGTTCCAGTCGGGTTCAAGTCGTGCAAATCCACGCAATTGCGCAATTGCATCGGCCACCAGCGACGGAGCCTCTGTGCCTTTGACGGCATGAAGGGCATTGCGTTGATCGACTGTTTTCGCTTCTCCTCGTGTAACCATTTCGTGTCCTACCAAAGTTCGGAGTTCGATGTTCGATGGTATGCATTTTCACTTCGAACTCCGAACTCGTCAAGCGACCGCGAAGACGCACTTGCCCGTCGCGCCAGCCTCGAAGGTGCGGAATGCCTCGTCCGCCTGATCGAGCGTGAAGCGGTGGGTGATGATCCGCTGCAATGGCACCGCCCGGTCCGCGATGAACTGGGCGCACTCGGCGAGGCCGTGCGTGCTGAAGGTCCACGAGCCATAAATCGTCAGTTGCTTGTGGATGATGTCGGGGCTGATGTCGAACGTGGTCGTGTTCCCCTCACCGACGAAGCAGACGCGGCCCCAGCTTCGCGCGGCCCGCACGGCGTTGACGCGGGCGGCGGGGTTGCCGGTGCAGTCGAGCGTGGCGTCCGCCCCCTCGCCGTGCGTCAATGCCTGGATCGCCGCGACCGGATCGACCTCCAGCGGGTTGAGGGTAATCTCCGCGCCATGCTGCCGCGCGAGGGCGAGGCGCTCGGCGGAGAGGTCAACCGCGATGACGCGCGCGCCCATCGCCCGCGCGAGCAGCGTGCCACTGAGTCCGACCGGCCCCTGCCCGAAGATCGCCAGCGTATCCCGCCCCGAGACGGCGAGCCGTGTAAGCGCCATGTAGGCGGTGCCCGTCCCGCAGGCAATGGCGGCGCCTTCGTCGAAACTGAGCGCGTCCGGCAGGCGGACGAGGGTGCTGGCGGGCACGCAGAGGTAGGGGGCGTTCCCGCCGTGGCCGCTGAAGCCGTAGAC
>JBPCMC010000115.1:0-12927 GCA_051002645.1 Thermomicrobiales bacterium | reverse complement strand
GCGCCGCCGCGCCACCCGGTACGGCGGAGGCGATTGCCTGCGCTGTCGCAGCCAAACCACCCGGCACCTGCGACGCCAGCGGCGCGACCGTCGCCGCGACACTCTTTGGCGTCTCTGTCGCGCTGCTTCCGCCGCCACACGCGGCCAGCGCCGTCGATGCGAGCGCCGCCGCGCCGAATGCCAGCGCCCGCCGCCGCGATACGCGGGCTCCCTTGCCCGTCTCAAACATACTCACGCAGTCAGTCCTCTCTTTCTTCAGCAATGAGCAATGAGCAACGAGCAATGAGTGAGGATTGGCTTCCTCATTGCTCATTGCTCATTGCTCGTCATTCCGGCGAGGCCGAGGCGGTCGGCTTGGGCGACGAGCGCCTCGACGGTGAAGGTGATGTGCTCGTCGAAATCCAGGCCGAGTTCCTCGGCGCCCTGGGGCAGATCGTCCCGGTTGACGGCGCGCGCGAACGCCTTGTCCTTCATCTTCTTGCGCACCGACTTCGCGTCCACGTCCGCCACGCGTTTCGAGGGGCGGACGAGGGCGACCGCGCTGATGAAGCCGGTCAACTCATCCACCGCGAAAAGGGTGTGCTCCATGCGCGACTCGCGGGTCACGCCGCTGTAGTCCGCGTGGGAGAGGATGGCGCGCGTCACGACCTCCGGGTAGCCAATCGAACGCAGGTATTCAACCGCCTTGAAGGGATGCCCGGTGCCGTCCATTGTCGGGTATCGCTCGTAGTCGAGGTCATGGAGGATACCGACGACCGCCCATGCCTCCTCATCCTCGCCGAAGCGCCGCGCATAGGCGCGCATCGCCGCCTCGACTGCCAGTACGTGCTTGCGGAGACTTTCGCTCTCGGTCCACTCGCAGAAGAGCGCCCATGCCCGTTCGCGGTCCCGTGCGAGATCGGTTGACACGCCGTCGTTCTCCTTCTCACTTGCCACCCGCGCCGCACCCGACCCGGCGGCGCATTGTCGCACAGCGGCGCCGCGAGGGACAAATCGCTCGCATCATCGTTAGGCATCCACCATACTGGGGCTACCATATTGTATACTGATTCGTAGATCATCGCGTGGTATGAGCGCTGATTGCCAGGGAGGGAGCGCGCAATGACGATGACGGTACGAATCACTCCACAGGCGCACGAGACCCTGAAGGCGCTTGCCGAACAGTCGGGCGAAACGATGCAGGCAGTCCTGGATCGCCTCGTCGCGCAGGAGCAGGAATCGCTCTTCTGGCAGCAGACAAACGCCGCCTACGCCGCACTCCGCGCGGACGAGGCGGCATGGCAGGAGGAGATCGCTGAGCGCGCATTGTGGGACACGACGCTGATGGACGGACTGGAAGACGAGCGCAGCGTATGAGCGCCCGACCGACCGCATCGCGTGGCGACGTCTGGATGGCAGACCTCGGTCCGACGCAAGGGCACGAACAAGCGGGGCAGCGTCCCTGCGTCATCATCTCGAACGATCACTTCAATCATGGACCGGCGGACCTGCTCGTCGTCGTGCCACTGACGTCGCGGCGACACATGATCGCCATCCCACTCCATCTTCCCGTCATACCACCCGAGGGGGACTGACGCTGCCGAGCACGGTGCTCTGCGATCAGATACGCACGATCGACCCGGCGCGATTGATGCGCCGGATGGGGAGACTCAGCGACGCGACGATGGCGGAGATTGGAGCGCGGCTGCGGCGACTACTGGAATTGCCGTAACGCAGGATGACGACGAAGCGGGGCTGTGGTGGCACAGCCCCGCTTCGTGAAGCCAATCGGGTCAGCGTTATGCCTTCGGCTTCTTCGGCTTCCGGGTCTCTTTGCCGCCCTTGTCCTTCTTACCCATGCGGTACGCTCCTTTCACGTACCCCTACCATCGCACGTTCCGGCCCGCGATGCAACGGGTTCAGACTGACATTCGGACATCTATCAGTTCAGCGCGGGACGATCATCCCGACGACTGCCACGCCTGCGACTCCCAGACAAAACCAGCTCGGAGCTGCGAGGTGCATAGTAGCGAGCACGATCCCGCCCACGAGTGACACGACGAATGCGAACATCAGGGGGAGCGCCCGCCCTCCGCCATCGCTCCCGCGCGCCCCACCACCGCGCCGTCGCCCGCGTCGCGCCGGACCATCGGCGAGTCGGACCTCGATCTGCCCCGTTTCGATCTTGCGGATCACTTGGTCGAGCGCGCGGGGGAGGTCGAGGGCGATCCTCGCCGACCCGAGCAGCTGCGACAGGATCTCCTGCGCGGTCTGGCCCGCCCCCCGCCGATCGAGGTCGAGGAACCGACGCGCGTACGGCGTCGCCACGACGATGAAGTTGAAATCCGGGGCGAGCCCGGTCGCGACGCCGACGAGCGTGCCGACCGCACGGCCGGTGAAGGCGAACTGCGCGGGCAGGTGGAAGGGCTGGCCATAGAGCAGATCCTGTATCTCATGACCGACGCCGCGCAGATCGAGATCGCGCGCTTCGCCGAGGGTGATGCCATAGTATTGCCCCATCATCAGTTCCAGGCCCCGTTCGATCGCGGCCTGGTTCGCCCCCTCGCCGATGAAGCCGAGGCCGGTCAGGGCGGCGACCAGTGCGCGGGTATCTCGCAGCAGGAAGGCGAGGAAGAGGTCTTTCAGCGCCCGCTTCATGCCGCTCGTCAGCGTGCCGACCATGCCGAAGTCCACGAAGGCGATGATCGGCTCCTGCGGCGTCGGCCCGGCCTGGACGAAGATGTTGCCGGGGTGCGGATCGGCGTGGAAGAAGCCCTCGACGAAGAACTGGCGAAAATAGGCGTTCACCGTGCGCGCCGCCACCGCGTCCCGGTCAATGCCCGCCGCTTCGAGGGCGGGATAATCATTGATCTTGATCCCCTCGATCCACTCCAGCACCAGGACGTGCCGCGCGACGTACTGATCGAGGACGCGCGGAATGCGGATCGTGGCATCGTCTGCGAACATCTCCCCGAACCGGCGGACATTGGCCGCCTCCGCCACATAGTCGATCTCCTCGAGCACGGTCCGCCGGAACTCGCGGTAGATGCCCATCAGGTCGATGAAATCGCCGGGATCGACGAAGCGCGTGACGAGCCAGATCACGAAGCGCAGCGTGCTGAGGTCGGCCCGCACCAGTTGCTCCATATGCGGTCGCTGCACCTTCACCGCGACCACTTCCCCGCTCCCAGCGAGAATACCCCGATGCACCTGGCCCAAGGAGGCAGCGGCGGCGGCATGCGGCTCCAGCACGCTGAAGAGCTCGGTGATTGGCGCGCCGAGCTCGGACTCGATCACTGACGCGACATGCGCGAAGGGTTCCGGCGGCACCTCGTCCTGGAGGGAGGCGAGGACGGCGAGCGCCCGCTCCGGCAGAAGATCGGCCCGCGAACTGAGAAACTGCCCGAGCTTGATCATCAAGACGCCGAGTCGCAACGCGGCAGCGCGAAACTCCGTCAGCACGCGGATCAGGACCTCGACGTTGGGCCGGACATCAGTGTCGCCCCGCGCCCGCGCGCGCAGCACGCGCCGCCGCTCGCGATAGATCACCCAGATCGTCCACAACAGGAGCCGCGAGACTTTGAGCGCGCGGACCACCTGCGCGAGGCGATTGATGCGGGGCCTTGTCGTACGCCTGGACTGCCCTTGGTTCGTCAACACATTCCCCTCATCTGTCGCCGCAGATCGTTTCGTCATTGCGCCGGGCCGCACTACCCGCACGTACGATAGAAACCCCGGTAGGGATGCACCTGTGACAGGAGACGATCCGAGGCGACAGACCGGAAAGCGTGCAGTGCTATACTTCGCCGGTTGCAGTTGTTACCGGAGGAACGCATGACCGATCAGCAATTCCGCCATCTGAAACCGCACGCCGATACCTTCGCAGGTCTCGATACCTTCCCCGCGCCGCCGCGCGTGACGACCGTCCGCATGGTCTCCGACGAGGTGACGGCGCTCTGCCCGATCACCGGGCAGCCCGACTGGTACGAGGTGACCATCGCCTACCGACCGGACGGGTTGTGCGTCGAATCGAAATCGCTCAAGCTCTACTTCCAGCAGTTCCGCAATACGGGCATCTTCGGCGAGGCATTCGCGGAGCAGATCGCGCACGACATCATGGCGGCGTGTATGCCCCGCTGGGTGCGCACGACGATTGTGCAGAAGCCGCGCGGCGGTATCACGATCACGGCGAGCGCGAAGATCGTCAAGGAATCGCCCGCATGACGCTCAACCGGCGTGCTATCGGCTTCCTGTTGCTCACGGGATATGTGGCGGCAATTGTCGGCGCGAACTGGGCGATTACGCGCTTCGGCATCGTCCCGGTCGGCTTCGGGCTGATGGCCCCGGCGGGTGTCTTCTTCGCCGGCCTCTGCTTCGAGTTCCGCGATCTCGTGCAGGACACGCTCGGGCGCTGGTGGGCCGTCGCCGCTATTTTGATCGGCGCGTTCCTCTCCGCCTTTATCTCGACGCAGTTCGCCTTCGCCAGCGGTGTCGCCTTCCTGCTCGGTGAGTTGGCGGACTTCGCCATCTACACGCCGATGCGCCAGCGATTCTGGCTGGTGGCGATGATCGTCGCGAACACGATCGGCGACATCATCGACAGCGCGATCTTCCTCTACCTCGCCTTCGGCTCCCTCAATTTCATCACCGGCCAGGTGATCGGCAAGGCGTACTGCACACTGATTCCCGTTGGCATCCTCTGGATCATCCGCCGTATCCTCCAGGCACGGCGCGTCCCCGTCGCGGTGGCATAGCGCGGCATGGCACAGGGAAGGAGCGCATCAGTGGCAGCGATTGATTTCGGGGTGACGATCCGGCCAACGCCGCAGGGCGGCACGGTACCGGAGATGCTGCGCGCGAACGAGGCGCTCCTGCGGGCGGCGACGGCGCATGACCTCTCTTGCTGGATCATCGACCATTTCCAGTTCGACGACCAGCCGATCCTCGAATGCCTGACCTTTCTCGCCCATACTGCCGGGCGGGCGCCCGGTCTCCGCTGGGGCACGCTCGTGCTCGGGCAGGGGTATCGCAATCCGGCGCTGACGGCGAAGATCGCGGCGACGCTCCAATTCCTCACCGGCGGGCGATTCATCCTCGGCCTCGGCGCGGGCGACGCGGAGGGAGAGCATCACGCCTACGGTTACCCTTTCCCGCCCGGTCGGTTGCGCGTCGAGCAACTGGACGAGGCGGCGACGATCATCAAGGCGCTCTGGCAGGGTGGCCCCGCAACCTTCACGGGCGCGCACTATCGCATCACGGACGCCTACTGCATGCCCCGGCCCGAACCACCGCCCGTGCTGATGATCGGCGGCGGGGGCGAGCGGCGAACGCTCCGGGTCGTCGCCACGCACGCGGACTGGTGGAACGCGGACTACTACACCCCCGCCGAGTATGTGCATAAACTCGCCGTCCTCCACGACCACTGCCACGCCATCGGGCGCGATCCGGCGGCGGTCGTGCCGACCTGCTACATGGGTATCAGCCTCTCGCGCGATCCCACGCGCCTGATCCGCCGCCGGTCGATGGGCCACCGGGGCGAGGTCCATGTCATCAGCGGCGACCCCGACGAAGTATCGGCGGGGATCGAGCAGTTCGCCGCCGTCGGCGTGCGGCTGATGCAACTGAACTTCCTCGACTACCCACGCACCGAGGGACTTGAACTCTTCCTCAGCGATGTCTTGCCCCGCTTCGAGCGGGCAGAGGTATAGGATTCGCGCCCGTCTCTCCAATCTCTCGCGTCACCTCCATCGCCGGAATACGCGGCGAAACAGGGTGTTCATCTATAGTAGGGAGACAACGTACCGCGTCGCTCGACGTGGACGCTCCCCGGTACGCAGTGCGATGAAGCGGCACGCGTGTTTCCCCAGGCTTCGAGGAGTCACATCATGCTTACCCTCTTTCCCTTCTACTTCGGCACCGGTATTTTTGGCTGGCTTATCATCCTCCTGATCTTCGACTGGCTCAACGATCAATAAGGCATGTACGGGGCAAAGAACGTTCTACCGATCATCTCTCTCTTTCGTACGCCGCCTTTCGTTGCCCGATGTATGCTGTTCGCGCCCGGTTGCGTGATGGTGTGAAGGAGATGCCGATGGACACCTCACCAGCCGACGTCCCGTCAACGACTGCAGTCGTCATGCCCGTCGCAAAGCCGCCGGGCAACGCGATGAAACGTGGGACGCTGGTGGCGATGATCCTCGCCAGCGGGGTCGTCTTTCTCGATGGCAGCGTGGTCAACGTCGCCCTGCCCGCCATCGGTCGCGACCTCCGCGTCGGGCTCTCCGGCTTGCAGTGGATCGTCGACGGCTACGCGCTCACCTTGGCCGCCCTCCTGATCGTCGGCGGCTCATTGGGCGACCATTACGGGCGCAAGCGACTGCTCACCATCGGGTTGATCGGCTTCGGGGTGGCCTCCGTCGCGTGCGGCCTCGCGCCCTCTTCCGCCGCGCTGATTGTCGCGCGGATGGCGCAGGGCGTGGCGGGCGCGCTGCTCGTGCCGGAGGGACTGGCGATCATCTCGGCGGTCTTCGACGATGACGCCGAGCGCGGGCAGGCGATTGGCGCGTGGACGGCGTGGGGCGGCGTCCTCGCGGTGCTCGGGCCGTTCCTCGGCGGGGGGCTCGTCGATCACACGACCTGGCGGTGGGTCTTCTTCATCAATGTGCCGCTGATCCTCGTCACCCTCCTGCTCGTCGCCCGCTTCGTGCCCGAAACGCGGGACACCCAGGCCCCGAAGCGCCTCGACTTCCTGGGGGCGACGCTCATCATCCTCGGCCTCGGCGGTATTTCGTACGGGCTGATCGAGGGGCCGAACAGCGGCTGGGCGTCCCCGGCGATCCTTGCGGCGCTGATCGGCGGGGCGGTGGCGCTCGCGCTCTTCGTCGTCGCGGAGGCGCGGGTACGCAGCCCGATGGTGCCCCTCGCCCTCTTCAAGGTGCGCAACTTCTCCGGCGCGAATCTCGCCACGCTGGGCGTCTACGCGGCGCTCGCGGGGGCGGCATTCCTGATCGTCATCTATGTGCAGAACGTCCTGCGCTACTCCGCCCTCGCCGCCGGCGCGACGCTCCTGCCCCTCTCGGCGATGATGCTTCTCTTCGCGTCGCGCTTCGGTAAGCTCTCGGGGCGATACGGCCCGCGACGGTTCATGGCAATCGGGCCGCTGCTGATGGGGATCGCCTTCCTGCTTGCGCTGCGCCTCGCGCCGGGGGCGAGCTACTGGACGGCGCTCTTCCCCGCCGCCGTGTTGCTCGGCGCGGGGCTGTGCGTGACGGTGGCGCCACTGACGAGCACGGTGATGGGGAGCGTGGCATCGCACAACGGCGGCATCGCCTCGGCAATCAACAATGTCGCCGCGCGCGTGGCGGGGCTGCTCGCTGTGGCGGGTCTCGGTGTGGTCGTCTCGCTCGCCTTCACCACAGGGCTGGACAATCGCGCGCGGGGATTGCCGCCGCAGAGCGCGAGCATCGTGCGGGAGGCAGCGAGGGCCGGTTCCGGCATCGCCCCGCCCGGTGCACCGCCGGAGGTCATCGCGGCGATCGCGGACGCCTACACGACGGCGTTCCACCGGGCGATGCTCGCGTGCGCGCTACTCGCCTTCGCCAGTGGGCTGGCCGCGCTCGCCCTGATCCGCGACCCTCCACGAGCGACGCACGAGACGACGACAAATTGAAGATGACTCTTCTGGTGGCAGCGGGCTTTTGAACATTGACAACTTCATTAGTCTGCCGCAGCGAGGTTCGGCAGGCTGAAGCCCGCCGCCACCATAGCAATTGCTTTGTTTGTCCAAAGGTCAGGGCTCAGCGACGACAGCAACGGTGACGGTGGTCGCAACTGCGACCGTGCGGTAGAGCGGTCAGCCATCCTTGTAGCGTCCCACCAGCCACTCCGCCTGCTCCTCGGTAACACCGACGAGCCGGAAGCGCATGTCGATCCGCGCGAATGAGGTTGGCGCCTGCCGGTCGCGCAATCCTTCGATGGTCACTTCCATCCGTGCGAGCGGGATGCCCGCACCCTCGGCGGCTCGCTCGACCAGCGTGACGCCGCACGAGGAGACACCGGCGAGGAAGGCATCGCCCGAGGTGATCTCCTCGCCGATTGTCGGGCTGTCGATGATGAAGTGGTGATTGCGCACCGTGTTCATGCTACGGCCAACCATCCCGGCGCTGTAGGAGCGCACCGCATTGACGAGATACTGCTCACTCATGACCCCACCTCCTCTGCTATCCATCGCGGCGCGAACGCCGCCATCGCGGGCCGATGCATTATCCTACCGCAACTCCTCGGCAGGGTGGTCAACGTGACCACAAGATCGCGATAGATTCCGTCTCCCGCGGGCGCGATAATGGTGATGGAGATAATGCAGGAGGCGGAAATGAGCGGACGAGAAGATCAGGTCGAGAAACTGCTGGCACGGCTTGATACGGCGTGGGCGGCATTCACGGAGTCGTACGCCGGCTTGACGGACGCGCAACTCCTGGGGCCTGGCGTCACGGGCGACTGGTCGGTGCGGGACATTATCGCGCATGTGACCACCTGGGAGGAGGAGGCGCTGAAGCATTTGCCGCTGATCATCGCGGGCGGCAGACCGCCACGGTACTCAACCTCCTACGGCGGTATCGATGCGTTCAATGCGCGGACGACCGAGCAGAAACGCGGCCTCTCGCTCGCCGCTGTCCGCAGCCAGCAGGAGGAGATCCACCGCCAACTGATCGCCTTCATCCGAAACGCGCCCGAAGACCAGTTCATGCAGGAAACGCGCGCCCGTCGTCGGCTGCGGCTCGATACGTACGGCCATTACCCGTTGCACACCGAGGCGATCCGGGAATGGCGGGAGCGACGGTCAGCCGCGTGAAGGCGATGACGGTTGTTATTCGATGCGCGTTCCTCTTCCCCGCACGGCGGGGGTAGGGGCAGCAGCCACCGGCGCGCGGCCGCCTTCTGTGGATGCGCCGGGGAGCGTCATGGTGACGGTTGTGCCCTCGCCGGGCGTGCTGATGATTGATGTCACACCGCCGTGCGCCTCGACGATAGCGTGGACAATCGCCAGGCCGAGGCCGAGACCGCCCTGCCCCGCGTGCCGCGCCCGCGCCGCGTCCGCGCGGTAGAAGCGATCCCAGACGCGCGACAGGTCCTCCGGCGGGATGCCCTCGCCCGTATCAGCGACGGTCAGGACGGCATCGTCGCCGATCAGATGCACGCCGACAGTGATCGTTCCTTCCGGGTGCGTGTAGGCGCGTGCATTCGAGCAGAGGTTCAGGAGCGCTTGCCGCAGCCGGTCGGCGTCCCCCGCGACGGTGATCGTCGTCTCCGGCGGGGTGTCGAGGCGAACCTCTCGGTCCGGCGCGAGCAGGCGCGTCTCCTCGACCACCTCGCGCGCGAGTGCGGTCAGATCGACCGGCGTGCGATGGAGCGCGGCGAGCGGGTTGGCATCGAAGCGCGTGAGGGTGAGCAAATCGTCCACGAGGCGGCTCATCCGGCCGATCTCCGATCCCATCAGCCGCAGCAGCCGGGCGCGCGCCGCCGGGTCGGACTGATCCGCCCCGAGTTGGAGCATCTCGACGCCGCCGCCGAGCGCGGCGAGCGGCGAGCGCAGTTCGTGCGACGCGTCGGCGATGAAGCGGCGCTGCGTCGCGAAGGCCGCCTCCAGGCGACCAACCATCTCGTTGAAGGCATGGGCGAGGTCCGTCAGTTCATCGCCGCCGCGCGGCACCGGGACGCGCCTGGTAAGGTCGCCCGCCGCGATCGCCCGGCTCGTCCCCGCCATCCGGCGGAGGGGACGAAGCAGACCGGCAACGAGCGGGATCGTCAGGACGACGGTCGCCGCTACCGCCAGCAGCGTCACGGTGAGGAAGAGCAGGCGCAGGCGACCGAGGAAGGTATCGATGCTCTCCAGCGATGTGCTCAGTTCGAGGACGCCGAGGGGCGCCGACGGATTGGCCGTCGCGGGGACGAGCGGCACGAGTTCGACCAGCACCGGCCCGTCCGCCGTCTGGTAGCGGAAATGGCGCTCCACATTCGCCGCAGCGACCGCGCGATAGGTGGAGGGGTCGAGTGCGGGAGCGCGGGCCGTCGTCCCGACGAGCGCCGGGCCATCGCCGATGGTCGCGCCCGCCGGATCGGTCGTCAACGCGGCAGTGTCGCGCGTCGTCAGGAAGCGGGCGATGTCGGTGAGCGTGTGTGCCTCGTCCTGACCGGGCGGGGGGCCGCCTGGACCGGCAGGGCGGCCCGGCGGGGCGCCGGGGACGGGGAGCACGCGGTCGTCGCGCGACTGTCGTGGGCCATTGAGCCGCTCGTTGATCGCTACCCCCGCCGAGGCGCGCAGGCCCTGGGCGGTGTTGTCGAGCAGCACCCGCCCGATGCCGATGTAGAGCACCACCCCGAAGATCACCATCACCGTCATCAGTACCGACGCCGTCAGCAGGCTGACCTTCGCCCGCAGCGAGAGATGCCGATGGCGCATCAGTCGCTTCATGGCCGCAGGGTGTAGCCGACGCCGCGCACCGCCTGGATGCGCTCGTGCCGCTCGTCGCCCAGCTTCGCCCGCAGGTAGCGCACGTAGACATCCACCACGTTCGTGTCCACCACCTGCTCGTATCCCCACACCCGGTTCAGGATCGCGTCGCGCGTCAGCACCTGCCGCGGATGGAGCATGAAGCATTCGAGCAGGTCGAACTCGCGCGGCGTCAGGCTGATCGCCTCCCCCCCATCCGCCACCTCGCGCGTGTTGCGGTCCAGTCGCAACTCGCCGACGGTCAGGACGCTGCCCGCCACGATCTGATGCCGCCGCAGCACCGCCCGCACCCGCGCCATCAACTCGGCGAAGCGGAAGGGCTTGGGCAGGTAGTCGTCCGCCCCGCTATCCAGCCCCTCGATGCGATCCTCGACCTCGCCGCGCGCGGTGAGCATGATGATCGGCACATCGCTGCGGGCGCGCAGGGTGCGGCAGAGGGTGATGCCGTCCACGCCGGGGAGCATGATGTCCAGGAGGACGAGATGGGGATGGACGCGCTCGAAGGCGGCCATCGCCTGGCGCCCGTCGCGCACGGCGTGGACGGCGAAGCCCTCGTAGGTGAGGCCCATGGTGAGGAACTCGACGATGGTCTCCTCATCCTCGATGAGCAGGACGGTCAATGCCGCGTCGTTCGCTTCCGGTACACACATCTTCCCCTCGCTTGTCCATTTGATTGTACGCCGCGCCGATGTTGTTGGGAGCCCCCACCCCCACCCCTCCCCCGCAAGCGGGAGAGGGGAGTTTGATACCGCGATGTCGGCGCCAGCAATCGCCACAAGCGCAATCGGCGAGTCACCCCTCCCCACATGGTGGGCGGAGGGGCGGGGTGGGGGCTAATACCTCGTTAGAACGTCGGAGCCGGGACGGGGACAACCTGCGGGCCGGTCGGTGTGACACCGGCGGCGTGCAGCAGTTCGTCCGCGATCTGCGCGACGTTCCCGGCGGCACGGACAGTCTGACTCGCCTGGTCATACTTGCCGGCATTGTACAGGTCATACGCCTGCTTGTAGAGGCTCTGGGCGGTCGTGGTGTAGAAGGAGAGATCGCCCGCAGCCGTGTTGCTGTTCGCCTTAGCCGTGTTGCCCTCGTTCACGATCTCCTGATAGGTGCGCGCCAGTTCATTGCTCGAACGCGCCTTCTGCTGATCCGCCGTCGGTGTGGTCGTCGGCGCGGTGCGGGCTGGCCGGTTGGCGGCGGACGGCAGCCCGGTCGTGCCGATACTGGCGACGATCAGATCATCCGCGCTGCGCAGGGCGCTCTCCGCCGCGCGCACATCGCCGCTCGCGAGCGTCAGGTTGTTGGCGGTCTGGGCGGTCTGCGCCTGGGTCTGGAGGGCGGTCGCCTTATCGAACAGGGCATTGACGGTCGTGAGGTCCATCTTGCCGGTGGCGAAATCGCGGTCCGCCTTGACGCTGGTGAGCCGCTGCGTCAGGTTACTGATCTCCGTCGTCACCGACGCGGTGGTCGGCGTCTGTGACTGCCCACGCCCCGGCCCATCTATGCCGTCCGGCCCGCCGCCCCGAGGACCCTTCTGTCCGGGTTGTCCCGGCTGGCCCGCAGGCCCCTGGCCGGGTGCCGTGCCGCCGGGCGACTGCGTGCCGGCGGGAGATTGTGTGGTGGCGGTGCCGCTGCCCGTCGTCGCGGTCGGGGCCTGCGCCACGACCACCCCGCCCGCCAGCCCAATGCCGAGCACGGCGGCGGCGAGCGCTTGATTAACCGAACGCTTCATGATGTTGCTCCTTCTGCGGGATCTGCTCCCGTTACGTGTACCGGACCATTTCCGGCACACTCTCACGATAGGGCGCGCGTCTGTGAGAACGGGACGGCGAGAATGAGAAGATGATGAGAGAGACAACGCACGCGGCGGACGGCGCAATCGGATACGATAGCCGCCTTACGCCCGCGATTGCGGCGGCATACGACAAAGGAGCAGCGCGTGATGCAGCTTTCCGTGCAGATCGAGGGGGCCCAGGGGTTGACGTGGCCCATCTGGCAACGAATGGTCAGCGAGGTCGAGGCGATGGGGTTCGCAGGACTCTACTGCTGCGACCACTTCGCCAACCCCGCCCCGCCCGACTATGCCTCATTGGAAGTGATGACGGCGATGACCTATGCGGCCAGCCACAGCGAGCGGATGCTGCTCGGCACACTCGTCGCGCCCGTCTCGTGGCGCGATCCCGTCATGCTGGCCCGGCAGGCGATGGCCATCGACGATCTTTCCGGCGGGCGTTTCGTTCTCGGCGTCGGCGCGGGATGGAATCAGCGCGAGCGCACGATGTTCGGCTACCCGCTCGGCGAGATCCCGGAGCGAATGGCGCGCTTCACCGAGGCGCTGGAGGTGATGACCCGCCTGATCCGCAGCGACGACCCACAGACCTTCGATGGTCAGTTCTACCACCTGCACGAGGCGACGCTCCTGCCGCACCCGCAACGGCACA
>JBPCMC010000114.1:0-4586 GCA_051002645.1 Thermomicrobiales bacterium | reverse complement strand
TCCGGGGCGACGTACATGCCCCAGATCATCCCCTTGTGGCGCGCCTTCTGCCCCGATTGGCGGAAGAAGCCGACCGTGCCGACGAGCTCCGGCGCCCACGCGCCAAGCACGAAAGCATCATCGGTTGGCCGCAGGCGCGCAGCCACATCCGCCAATGATCTCCGCGCGAACTCCTCCGGGGATGCGCCGAACGCCTCCGGCTCCTCCATCAGCGCGCGCAACCGGATCGCCCGGTACGCCTCTACGTCTGCTTCGGTAATCGGTCGGATCATGGGGAACCTCACCCCCTACCCCCTCTCCATTGCGATGGAGAGGGGAACATCTCTGGAAGAAGTGGGCTTTCGGGGAAGCCACGGCACGATACGTGAGTCACCCCTCTCCATCGCAATGGAGAGGGGCAGGGGGTGAGGTTCCCCTACACCGCCGCGATCAACCCTTCGTAGATGAGGTCGCGGGTGTTCTGCTCGACGCGCTGGGCATCGACGGTGATGCGGGCCATGCCGGTCTCCATCGCGACGCGAGCGACGGCCGCCGCCACTTTGGAGGGGACGCGCAGATCGAGGCTCTTGGGCAGGATGTAGTCCGGTCGCAGTTCGTCCGCAGTGACGAGGGCGGCGATGGCCTCGGCAGCGGCGATCTTCATTGCATCGTTGATGCCGCGCGCCCGGACATCGAGCGCGCCTCGGAAGATGCCGGGAAAGGCGACGGAGTTGTTCACCTGATTCGGATAGTCGCTCCGGCCTGTGGCGATCACCGCCGCGCCACCGGCACGCGCGGCATCCGGCGCGATCTCCGGCACCGGGTTGGACATCGCGAAGACGATCGCATCCTTGGCCATCGACTGCACCATCTCCACCGTCACGCATCCCGGCGCGGAGACGCCAATGAAGACGTCCGCGCCCTCCATCACGTCCGCGAGGGAACCGTCCAGCCGCCCAGGGTTCGTGCGCGCCGCGACTTCGTCCTTGAAGGCATTCATCCCCGCGCGCCCGCGCGCCAAGGCACCCTTGGTGTCGCAGAGGACGACGTCCTTCGCACCCGCCAGCATGAGCAGATCGGTGACGGCGATACCCGCCGCGCCCGCGCCATTCATGACGATACGCACGTCCTCGATTTTCTTGTCCACGAGGCGGAGGGCGTTGATCAGCGCGGCGAGGGTGACAACCGCTGTGCCGTGCTGGTCGTCGTGGAAGACGGGGATATCGAGTTCCTCCTTAAGCCGCTTCTCGATTTCGAAGCAGCGCGGCGCGGCGATATCCTCCAGATTGATGCCGCCGAAGGTCGGGGCAATCGCCTTGACGATGTCGACGATCTCGTCCACCTGCCGGGAGGCGAGACAGATCGGGAAGGCTTCGACGCCGGCGAGGGTCTGGAAGAGGACCGCCTTGCCCTCCATCACCGGCAGCGCGGCGCGCGGGCCGATATCGCCCAGGCCGAGCACGGCGGAGCCATCGGTGACGATGGCGACGAGGTTGCCCTTCGCCGTCAGGTCGTAGACGCTCATCGGGTTGGCGCGAATCTCCTCAGCGGGGGCCAGCGCCGCCGGGGGCACGTAGAGCATGTTCAGCATATGCTGATCGCGGATCGGGATTTTCGAACGCACGGCGAGCACGCCGCCGTACCGCTCCCGCAGATCAATCGCCTGCTCGCGGAAGGTCATCTCGCGGTGGTGCGGGCGATGGTTCTCCATCAGCCGCCCCTCGTAGCAGTAGCGCAGCGTCCGCTCCGCGACCTCGTCCGGGTCGGCGCGGAGGCGGGACTCCATCGCCTCATTGGTCGCCCGCGCGACGGCGGCGGCAATCGCCGGGGCAACGCGGAAGTCGAAGATCGCCGGGACGATATGGTCCGCGTGCAGTTCGTCCGGCGCGACCATCCCGGCCAGCGCCTCGGCGGCGTAGCGAAGGGTACGCAGGCGGATATTGCGGGCGCGGCAGTCGAGCAACCCGCGGAAGAAGCCGGGGAAGACGAGCGCGACATCCAGTTGGTTCGTGTAGTCGCTGCGGCCGGTGGCGACGATCTTCGCGCCCGCCTCGCGCGCCACAATCGGGTCGATTTCCGGCTCCGGCACGGCGAGGGCGAAGACGATCGCATCCTTCGCCATCGACGCGACCATCTCGCCGGTCAGGACATTCCCGGCGGAGAGGCCGATGAAGACGTCCGCCCCCTTGATGACCTCCGCCAGCGGGCCCGTGCGATTCTCGGGGTTCGTCTCCTTGGCGAGGTACGCCTTCGCCCAGTTCATCCGCTCCTCGCGGTAGGAGTAGATCGCCCCGGCGCGGTCGCAAACGACGATGTCGTGCGCACCCATCCGGCGCAGCAGCCGCTGCACGCCGATCCCCGCCACGCCCGCGCCATTGATGACAATCCGGCAGTGTTCGAGCGATTTATTGACCACTTTGAGCGCGTTGAGCAAGGCGGCGTAGACGAGCACGCCGGTACCGTGGTGGCCGTTGGCGAAGACGGGGACGGTCGCCGCCTTCTCCAGATGGTCGGCGACGGAGAAGGAGTGGGGCGCGGCCATCGTGTCGAGGCAGATCGCGCCGAAGGTCGGCGTCATCGCGTTGACGGTCTGAACGATGCGGCTGATATCGCTCGTATCGAGGGCGATCGGGAAGGCGTCGATGCCCGCGAAGGTCTTGAAGAGGACGGATTTCGCCTCCATCAGCGGCAGGGCCGCCTCCGGCTGCGGCGTGGAGCCGCCTGTCAGCCCCGTACCGTCCGTGACGATGGCGACAGTGTTGCCGCGCATCGTCAGGTCGAAGGAGCGCTCGGCGTCGCGGGCGATCTCCAGACACGGCTCGGCCACGCCGGGCGTGTAGACGAGGGAAAGCACCGACGCATCGCGCACCGGTATCTTGCTCTCGACCCCAATCACGCCCCGGTACTTCCGCCGGTAATCCAGCGCCTGCTGCCCCATTCGCCGCTCACTCATGATCCAGAATCCCCCTTGAACCTGATGCGCACCCACCATCGATCAGCAAACAAGGGAGGATTGTAGCACAGCCCGCTCGTCATCTCCGGGCACTTTTCCGGGGATCAGATCACTTCGGGTAGCAGGTCACGACTGGATGAGCTACGCATTCATTCTCTGAAGCTCCCGCGCGAGGGCAGCGGCGACGCGGGCGTTGTTAAGGACGAGGGCGACGTTGGCGGCGACGCTCCGGCCGCCCGTCCGCTCGCGCACCTGATCGAGGACGAAGGGTGTCCACGCCGCGCCGGTGACGCCGCGCCGGGTCGCCTCCGCCACGGCCTTCGCGGTGATCCCCTCGATATATGACTCATCGAGCGCCTGCGCCGCCGGGATCGGCACGGCGACGACGAGGCCGCCCCCGCCGAGCGCCCAATGCCGCACCGCCACCGCCGCCGCCTCGTCCGCCGTATCGACCCGCACCGGCACATCAACGCCGCTGTCCGGCGTGTAGAAAGCGGGGAAGCGATCCGTGCCGTAGCCGAGCACCGGCACGCCCTGCGTTTCCAGATACTCCAATGTCAGCGGCAGATCGAGGATGCTCTTCGCGCCCGCGCAGACGACGCAGACGGGCGTGCGCGCCAGTTCGGTGAGGTCCGCCGAGATGTCCATCGTCGTCGCCGCGCCGCGATGGACGCCACCGATGCCACCCGTCGCGAAGACGCGAATGCCCGCGTGGCGGGCGCAGAGCATCGTCCCGGCGACGGTCGTCGCACCGAGGCGACCGCTGGCGAGCGTGGCGGCGAGGTTGCGGCGGCTGACCTTCACCGCCTCGCGATCCCGCGCGAATCGCTCGATCTGCGCCGCGTCCAGCCCGACGACGATCCGCCCATCCACCAGCCCAATCGTCGCGGGCACCGCCCCCGCCGCGCGGATCGCCTCCTCGGCCGCGTGCGCGAGCCGCAGGTTTTCGGGATAGGGAAACCCGTGCGCGATGATCGTTGATTCGAGCGCGACGACCGGCTCCCCCGCCGCCGCCGCCGCCCGCACCTCGTCCCGCACGACCAGCAATTCCTCAATCCGCATCGCTCTCACCCCTTAATCCTGCCTTCCCGATCTATCGCACGCGAACGGGAGGGCGCGCGCCTTCGCCCTGGACGACCGCACCCGCAAGCCGGACCGCTGCCCATGCCGCCCGCTCGACATCGTTCTGCCGAAGGTACGCGATCAGGAAGGCCGACGCGAGGGCATCACCCGCCCCGGTCGAGTCTACCGCATGCGCCGGTGCGGAGGCCGCAATGCACCCGGCTTCGGACGCAACGAGGATACCGGCCGCGCCGCGTTTCACGACGGCGATCCGCGCCAGTGTCCGCATCGCCGCTGCCGCTTCGTCCGCCGATTCGACAGGGAAAACCGCCTCTGCTTCATCCCAATTGGCGAAGAGGAGATCGGGCCGGAGGTCGGCAAGCAAGGCCGCAAACGCTGCCGGCCCGTACGCGCGCAGCAAGCTCACGGACGAGAGATCAACACTGAGCAACGCACCCCGTTCCCGCGCCCGATGCGCCGCGACCGTCGCTGTTTCCGCAAGCGGCCCCTCGAAGAGCGAATAGGATGGGATATGGAGGACATCGAGCCGATCCCAGAGCGCATCCGGCAGATCGGCGGGGCAGAGCGAGAG
>JBPCMC010000113.1:0-5843 GCA_051002645.1 Thermomicrobiales bacterium | reverse complement strand
ATCGTCAAGTCGCTCGGCCCGTCGGTGCAGACGAGCATCCCGTGGGAGGGGCAACTGTCGCTGGCGCGGATGAGCCGCCGGGTCAACGCGGCGGGCGTCACGCGCTACTCGATCGCGCCGCCGTTGGTGCATGACACAATTACGCGGTATGGTGCGTGGGTGTACCTGGGCGACTGGAAAGCGATTGACGCGCTCGTGCGCGAGGCGACGGATCCGAAGCGACCGATCCCGCAGGACCGGCAGGAGAGGCAGGCAGTGAACGCCAATGACGTCCCCAACCCCCCCGCTGCGCCCAGTTGTCGTTCTGGGTAGCATCAACACCGATCTCGTCGTCCGCGCGCCGCGCTTCCCCCGTCCCGGCGAGACGATGCATGGCTCCGACTTCGCCGTGGTCGGCGGCGGCAAGGGCGCGAATCAGGCGACCGCCGCCGCGCGGCTCGGCGCGCCCGTGCAGTTCATTGGCGCGGTCGGCGCGGACGATTTCGGCGCGCGTCGTATCGCGGAGATGCAGGATGCTGGTGTGGACGTCGGCGCAATCGCGCGCCTTTCGGACGTGCCGACGGGCGTCGCGCTGATCACCGTCAACGCCCAGGGCGAGAACACGATTATCATCGCGGCGGGCGCGAATTGGCGGGTGACGCCGGAGGATATTCCGGGCACAATGCTGGCGATGGCGGCGGGCGGCGTGCTCGTCGCGCAGTTGGAGCTACCCCTCGAAACGGTCGTCGCCGGGCTGGCGCGGGCGCGCGAGGCCGGTTTGACAACGATGCTTAACGCGGCGCCCTACACGCCGAAGGCGCGGCAACTCCTCCAGCACGTCGATATCTTGATCGCCAATGAGGGCGAGGCGGGCGATTTGGCGGAGTGGGCGAGCGCCGTCTCGGAGGAGAACGCGACCGATGTCGCCGCCCGCCTCCGCGCGCGCGGGCCGCGCACCGTCGTCGTCACGCTCGGCGCGGCGGGCGTGGTCGTCGCGACCAATGCGGAGACCCGACTCATCCCCGCGCCGCGCGTCGCGGTCGTCGATACGACGGGGGCGGGCGACTGCTTCACCGGCGCGTTCGCCGCCGCCCTCGTCGCCGATCTGGAGATGGCGGAGGCGGCCCGGCGCGCGGTAGCGGCGGCGAGTTACTCGACGACAATCTTCGGCGCGACGACGGGTATGCCGACGACCGAGCAATTGGACGCGTTCTTGCGGACACACGAGGCGTCGCCTGAGTAGCGGCGCGAGAAGGAGGCATCGATGCAGGCGAACAATCCCCCGCTGGTCCAGTACGGTGCGGGCGGCGAGCAGTGGTGGCAGATTCCCGGCGGCGCGGCGATCTACAGCAGCGACGGGGTGCCGGTTGGCACGGTGACGGAGGTCGGCACGGCCTATCTCCGCGCCGGCGCGTCGATGATGGCCGATGGCGATCTGCATATCCCGCTGCAGATGATCGGTATGTACGACGCGCCGACGAATGTCGTCCATCTGAACGCGACCGCCGACGCCGTCCGCACGATGTCCAATGCGGTGCCCGCGAACGATCCCGCCTCGCTCCAGGCAGTCCATGCCGGCGCGCCGCCGATGGTAGCATCGCAAGGGCCGACGACGGTGCATGAGACGACAATTCCCCTCCGCGAGCAAACGCTCATGGTGACCGTCCTGCCGACCGTGGTGAAGGAAGTCCTCGTGCGCCGGGAGACGACAACGGGCCTCATCACGATGACCGAAACCGTCCGCCGCGAAACCGCGCACGTCGAAGGCGAGCGGGACGGCGCGTAGTCCCGCGTGCGCGGCCGCAGCCCATAGGATCATCCTTCGGACGCCGCTTATCTCGACGCTATAGATTTTTGGTGGCGGGCAATGGCCTGGCGAATACGGCTTGCGACCGGGCCAAGTGCTGCTTCAAAGTTATCGTCTTGACGCTCATTCTCATAAGTGAGCGTCTGAAACGCCAACAGATCACTTGGTAGGTGAAGATTCTCTATTCGTGGATGGACTACGAAACAAGCGGCTCGTCCCAATCGCCCGATGAAAAGCCCTAACTCAAATATTACATTATCACGCACGGCTTTTTGTTCTTCACCTTTAAAGATGATAGTATCGGCTGGCGAAAATACAAACACTGCGTAGTCGAAATTGTCCAAAGCGCCTTCTAGGGTTTCGAGAATGTATCGAGAGGGTTCAAACACACCCTGATCCCATACAGTTGGCTCAAGGTGCCGCTCAACTCCTGTCTGTAGCGCATAGGAAATATCTAGACCATCAACTGATGATGCGATGAACACTCTCGGACGCCTCGCCTTGCGCACATTATCCTTCCCGTCAACTATGCCGGTAACTAATGCGGGTGGCTTATCTTCCGGGCCAGGGTAAAGAAGGAGGCGGTCATTGATAGATTCCAGTGCCGTCGTCGCAGTATTGAGGAATCTTTCTAACTGATCTAATCGTTCATCGTGGTAGTGTCGGAAACCATGTTTAGAGTAATAATCTATACAAATTGCCCCATACTCATCGGCAATCGTGGATGTATCGAACATGCGCTTTAGCACTTCAACATTGACCCGATGCCATTCTAGCCAACGTGCCTCGTACGCCCGATACTCAGCATCCGTGAGTTCTCCAAGCCATTCAAATGCTCTCGAATAGCCCGTAGCGATAGAACGACGCTCTTCGATTAGCCGTTCCCCAAGTGTGATTGTCTGTTGCCGTCTTGGTAGAGTTACTGGGTCTTCCGTGCTCATTTCTCTGTCTCCCTACCGAATATCTGTATGTTCGTTGTGGGTACAGATATTTGGCCGTAGATCAGTGTGCCCGGTCGCGCCGCCGCCAGTCCCATCACCAGCCCGTGTCTGCTCGACATCATTTCCCTTTACCGGCGTGGTATCCAACGTTCCACAGTGTATGCGCGGCCCCTCGTGCGAACAAGAGTGCTATACTTGGGGCAGCCATCCGACAGGCGTGTAATCGCCGTTTGGAGGTTTCTTAGCGCGCTCTATCAGGAGCGCCCAACCGGAAAGGGACTTCATCGCATGGGTTTGCCGGACCTTCTGCCGTTATTGCGCGATCAGCCGTGGTTTGGGGAGATCATGCGCGCGGTCGAGGGTGACGCGCCGTCGGGCGTGCCGCTGCCCGGCCTGACGGTTGCGGCGCGGCCCTTTGTCGAGGCGGCGGTAGCGGCATATCTGGGCCGTCCGGTGCTGATCGTCACCTCCCGGCCCGATCGGGCGCATGAGGTCGTCGAGGCGGTGCGCGCCTATCTGCCGCCCGCGTCGGTCGCGCTCTTCCACTGGCAGACGCCGGATGCGCTGCCGTACGAAGTCCTGCCGCGCGACCCTGCCGTTTCCGCACCGCGCCTGGACATCCTGCACCGGCTGGCGAGGGCGCACGATGACGGCGTCTGCCCGGTCGTCGTCACCGCCGCCGGTGGGTTGATGCGCCCGGTGATGTCGGCGGCGGAACTGCGCGCGCATACGACGATCCTCCGCGTCGGGGACCGCTTCAATGAGCGGGAGCGGCTGGCGGAGTGGATCGGCTGGGGGTACACGGTTGAGCCGGTCGTTGAGCAACCGGGACAACTCTCGCGGCGCGGCGGCATCGTCGATGTCTATTCACCGACCACCGACGGTCCGGTGCGCATCGAACTCTTCGGCGACGAGATCGAGAGTATCCGCCACTTCGATGCCGCGACGCAACGCTCCTCCGGGCGGGTCGATCGCATCGCCATCATCCCGCCCGCCGAGTTGCCGCCGTGGCGCGCGGCGGAGGCGTATGCCGCGCTCGACGACATCGATCTGACCGATTTGCGGCCGGAGATCATCGCCGAATGGGGGCGGCACCGGGCCGCACTGTCACGCGGCGATGTCCCGATGCTCGGTGACGGCCCGCTGACACCCTATTTCCTGCCGGAGATGGCGTCGCTGCTCGATGTCTTGCCCCCGGACGCGCTCGTCATCGTCGATGAGCCGGGCGCGGTTCAACTCGCCGCGACGCAACTGACCGCCCAGGCGGAGGAGTTGCGCGCCCAATTCGTGCAGGGCGGCGAACTGCCGCGCAATATTCGCGTCCCGTACCTGCCGTGGGATCAGGTGATCGCACGCGTCCGCTCCCGCACGCACCTTGAAATCGGCTCGTGGGAGGAGACACGGGGCACGGATGAGGATACGCTCGGGCGCGACGCGCTCGGCTTCGTGCCCGCACCCGCTTTTGGTGGGCGGCTCGATCAGGCGGTCGAGGCGATCCGGGCCGCCTCGCTGACCGGCGAGCGCGTCGTGATTGCGACCAATCAGGATCAACGGTTGCGCGAGTTGCTGCTCGAATCCGACCTTTACCCGATGGCGCGCACGAACCCGCCGCGCCCCGCCGCTGCACCGCTGGCGGCGCTCGCCCCGCCACCGAAGGGCGCGATTGAACTGCTCCATGCGATGGCGTCCGTCGGCTGGCGGAGCGCGCCGCTCGGTACCCTCCTGCTGACCGACCGGGAACTGTTCGGCGTCCAGCCGATCACGCGGCGGCCCGCGCGCCGGGCGCAGAGCGCCGCGCGCGCCTTCGTCGAGGGGTTGGAGGAGGGGCAATACGTCGTGCATATCGAGCATGGCGTCGGTGTCTATCGCGGCCTCGTCACGTTGACGACGAGCGGCGCGGCGCGCGAGTACCTGCTGATCGAGTACGCGGGCGCGGACAAGCTCTACGTGCCGGTCGATCAAACCGACCGCGTCGCGCCCTTCCAGGCGGGCGGCACCGAGCCCACGGTGCATAAACTCGGCGGCGGCGAGTGGGCGCGCACCAAGAGCCGGGTCAAGCGGGCGGTCCTCGATCTGGCCGACGACCTGATTAAACTCTATGCCGCCCGCGAGACGGCCGTCCGCCCCAGTTACGGCGAGGATTCCCCGTGGGACGCCGCGCTGGCAGACTCGTTTCCCTATGAGGAAACGGTTGATCAGCAGCGCGCGATTGGCGAGGTGACGCGCGACCTCGAATCGAGCGAGCCGATGGACCGCCTGCTCTGCGGCGATGTCGGCTTCGGCAAGACGGAGGTCGCCCTACGCGCCGCCTTCAAGGTCGTTAACGCCGGCAAGCAAGTCGCCATCCTCGTGCCGACGACCGTGCTCGCCCTCCAGCATTTCCAGACCTTCCGCCAGCGCCTCGCCGCCTTCCCGATCCGCATCGAGATGCTTTCGCGCCTGCGCACCGCCCGCGAGAACGAAAAGACCGCGCTGGCGCTCGCGGATGGGCAGGTGGACATCGTCGTCGGCACGCACCGGCTCTTGCAGAAGGATATCCGCTTCAAGAATCTCGGGCTGGTCATCGTCGATGAGGAGCAGCGCTTCGGCGTGCGGCACAAGGAGCGGTTCAAGCAGATGCGCGCCGAGGTGGATGTGCTGACGCTCTCTGCCACGCCGATTCCGCGCACCCTGCATCTCTCGCTGATCGGCGTCCGCGATCTGTCGATGATCCAGACGCCGCCGGAAGAGCGGCTGCCGGTGCGCACCTTCGTCACGCCCTATACGGAATCGATCGTCCGCGAGGTGATTCTGCGCGAGTTGGATCGCGGTGGGCAGGTCTTTTTCGTCCACAACCGCGTGCAGAGCATCCCGCACTACTACAAGATGCTCACCGATCTCGTGCCGGAGGCGCGCATCGGCATCGGCCACGGCCAGATGGAGGACGGCAAGCTCGAAGAGGTGATGCTCAAGTTCGTACAGCGCGAGTACGATCTGCTACTTTGCACGACGATCATCGAGTCCGGTCTCGACATCCCGAACGCGAACACCCTGATCGTCGATGACGCGGCGAACTACGGGTTGACCCAGCTCTACCAGTTGCGCGGGCGCGTCGGTCGCTCATCGAACCGCGCCTA
>JBPCMC010000112.1:0-2598 GCA_051002645.1 Thermomicrobiales bacterium | reverse complement strand
CGAGGCCGGACGCACCCGAGACGAGCGCGGGGCCACCGCTCCACTTGTTCGCCGCCGTGTCGAAGACCTGGACGCTATTGGACGATTCGGCGGCGCCGATACCGCCGAGCGCGTAGATGGTGTTCTCGCGGCTCGTCGCGGCGAGGTTGCGGCGTGCGTCCGGCATCGCGGGGAGCGTGGACCAGGTATTCGCCTGGGTGTCGAAGCGTTCCGCCGTTGTCAGGCTCGTGCCGTTCTGCTGGCCGCCGAGCGCGTAGAGATTGCTCCCGACCGTGACGGTCGCCAGCCCCAGTCGCGCGGCTGGCAGCGGCGCGGCGGTGGACCATCGGCGCGTCGCGGGGTCATAGACGGAGACCGTGGCGAGGACGGGCCGCGCGACGGCGTTGCCCGCCACTGGTGTGCCGCCGAGAGCGTAGAGTTTGCCGCCCGCACCCGTCGCCGCGAGGTTTGTTCGCCCTTCCGGCAGCGGCGGCAGGGCGCTCCACGCATCCGTTGCCGGGTCGTAGACGCTGGCGGTCGCGACGGGCGCGCCGTCCCGCTCGCCGCCGACCGCGTAGATCTTGCCGTCCAGCACGGCGACAGCGAGGTTGGCGCGCGGCTCGGGCAGCGCCGCTTTCGGCGTCCATTGTGCGGCCTTGCCCGCCACCGGCTGGTCGCGCAGGGCGGTATCGAAGGCGAGCACGCTGTTCGTCGGGCCGTTCGCGTCCTCGCCGCCGACGACATAGAGGGTGCTGCCGACCGCGACGACGCCCATATTCTTGCGCGGGGAGGGGAGCGGATCGAAGCCGGTCCAGGTGATGCCGCTCGCCGGGCGCGGCTGGCCGGGATCGAAGAGGCTGGCGCGATCCGTCGGCGTACCGATCGGGTCGGCGACGCTGGCGGAGGTGAGGAAGAAGACGGCGATGGCGAAGAGCAGACAGACGAGGCCGAGCATGTGCATCCGGCTCTCGGCGTCGATGGGAAGGAGGCGCGCCCACGTCACCCTGCGGAGCGGGTCGAAGAGCGCGCTGCCCATCAGGATCGTCACGACGACGAGGGCGAGACCGCCCACCTGCCCGCCGATCAACTGCGAGACGCCGATGAACCAGATGAAAAGAGCGAAGAAACCGAAGGCGATGTCCTGACCCATTTTGAGGGCGCGGTTCCCCTGCGAGATCTGCCCCCAGATGGCGATCAGGAGGAGCGCGAAGGCGAAGACCGCCTGCGCGATCAGCGCGCCGATATCACCCGCCACGGAGGCGGCAATCAGTGGTTGGAGAGCAGACACGAGGCGGGAGTCCTTTCCGACGGCGGACCAATGCGACGTTGCATCGTCCGGTGGCGCAGCAGCGAGCCACCGCGTCGGTTAGTATCCCGCAACAGCCCAGCCTTGCCTACCCCCGGCCCCCTCCCTGAAAAAGGGGGTGATGCGCGTAGTATGCCGTGACTCAGCCCGAACGCCCGAATCTCTTCCGAGGGTTGCCCCCTTCCTTCTCAGGGAAGGTGCCGGGGTAGGCGTGGTAGACTGCCTCAACGACCGAAACGCATCCGTGCTCGGGAGGCCTCTCGTGACAATCTCCGTTATACTCGCGCATGATTTACGCCCGTTGCTCTCCCCGGATGCGATAGTAACGGACGCGGCGGCGCTCCCGGCCTATGGGCACGACTTCTGGACGCAGCGGGGCACGCCGGGCGCGGTCGTGCGGGCGGCGCGGGTGGACGATGTCGTGGCGACGCTCCGCTATGCGGCGGAGCGCGGCATCCCCGTCGTGCCACGGGCGGCGGGCACGAACGTCAGCGCCGGATTTTTGCCCACACCGGAGCGGATCATGCTCGATCTGCGGCCACTGAACCAAGTTGTGAGCATCGACACCGAGCGGCGGGAGGCGGTCGTTGAGCCGGGCGTCATCAACGGTGACCTGAATGCACGAGTGGCGCCGCTCGGTCTCTGCTTCTCGCCCGACCCCGGCTCGGCGGCGATCTCCTCGATTGGCGGCAACATCGCTGAGAACGCGGGCGGGATGCACTGCCTGAAGTACGGCGTCACCGTCCACCACGTCAACGCCGTCGCGTGCGCATTGATGGGCGGCGAGACCATGCGTCTCGCGGCGGACGAGAGCGGGCCGGACGTGCTCGGCCTGATGATCGGCTCCGAGGGGACGCTCGGCATCGTCACCGAGGCGACCGTCGCGCTCCGCCCGCTCCCCGCCGTAACACGCACCCTGCTTGCCGTCTTCGACGACGCGGACGAAGCGGCGGCGGCGGTTTCCGCGACGATTGCGGCGGGCATCATCCCGGCGGCGATAGAGTTCTTCGACCGGGCGGCGGTCGGCCTCTTCGACGCCTTCGCGCCCTCCGGCTATCCCGTCGAGGGCGAGGCGTTCCTGCTCATCGACCTCGACGGCAGCGACGCGGAGGTTGCCCGCGAGATGGCGGCATTGGAGCCGCTCCTGCGGCGCGGGGCGCGCACCGTCCACCGGGCGGACGACGACGCGGCGCGGGCCGCCCTCTGGAAGCCGCGCATCGCGGGGGCGCTGGCGCTCGTCGCGAGCGGGCGCGGCTTCTTCATCTGCGACACGACCGTCCCGCGCGAGCGCATCCCCGCCATGCAGCGCGCCG
>JBPCMC010000111.1:0-6812 GCA_051002645.1 Thermomicrobiales bacterium | reverse complement strand
GTTTCACGCCGCGCTATCAGGCGGTGCGGGCGGCGATTGACAACGGTGCGATCGGCCAGGTGCGCATCGCGCGCGAGAACGAACGACGACCGCGCGCAATGTATCGCGGCCTCTCCCTCGCCACCGGTGCGTGGTCCCCGGACGGCGAGCGAACGTGGATGACCGATCCGAAATACTCGCTCGGCGCGGCGATGCTCAACGCGATCCATGAGGTCGATCTGCTGCGCTGGTTCGTCGGCGACGAGGTGACGAGCGTCTACGCTGAGAGTCGCATCGGGGATGAGACGACTGAAGTGCCGGACTTCATCAGCATTCAATTGGCGTTCGCGAACGGCGCGCTGGCGGGCACGGAGGTCGTCACCAACCTGCCGCACGATTATCCGCTCTATCATCAGTTGGAAGTCTACGGCACCGAGGGCGTCATCCGCGCGATGGACCCGGAGATGCGCACCTACAGCGAGACGACGGCGGAGGGGATGCGCGAGCCGCTGAACTTCGACGCCCTCCTGCACATCGATACCGCCTACGAGGACGAACTGCGCGGGCTGCTCGACGCGATTGAGCGCGATACGCCCGTTCCCTTATCGCCCGAGGAGGCGCGGCAGGCGGTCTTGCTCGCCGTCGCGGCGGTCTGGTCCAGCCGACGCGGGCAGGTCGCGCACATCCAGCCGGATTTCAACTTCAGCGAGACGCCGGAAGGAGGTGCGGCATGAGCGCGAACGCACCGCCGCTCCGCATTGCCGTGCTCGGTGACGGCCCGCTGGCAAGCCCGATGCTCGACGCGCTGACGTACCGCACGCCGGGCGCGGCGGTCGTCGCGGTCGCTGCGGCAGGGAGCACGCCGAACTCCTCCGCCCTCACCCGCGCGATGGGTGCGCAGGCCGTCTGCATTACCGCGCCGATCGCGGAGCGCGCCGGTCACATCGTCGATGCGCTGGAAGCGGGCCTGCATGTCTGCTGCCCCGCGCCCGTCGCCGCTGACATCTCCACGCTCGATAGCCTGATCTTGCGCGCCGCCGACGCGGGCGTGACGGTCTATGCCCCCAGCCCATTTCGTCACTGGCTCCCGCTTATGACGATGCACGCGCGCCGGAAGAGCGTCGGCGCACCGATCTCGCTCTTCGCCGCCCACCGCACGACCCGCGCGCATAGCGGCGATCTCTTCACCGATCTCGCCCTGCCGCTGATCGATCTCGCCCTCTGGCTCGTCGAATCCGAGGTCGAGCGCGTGCAGGTGATGGCGAACCGGCTCTTCACCGACGGCCCGACCGTGAGCCCGGATGTCGCGGATGCGGCACTGATTCTCATGCGCTTCGCCAACGGCGTCGTCGCGACGCTCGAAGTGGCCCGCTCGTTACCGGACGGCTTCTCCCAATCCGAAGAAGTGACGGTCGAATTGCTCGGCCGCGACGCGGTCCTGCGCGCCGACCCGACGAATCAGGCGATCACCGTCACCGGCGTGGCAGGTACGGCACGCACCGACTGGCTGCCATCGCCCGCCGTCAATATCGCGCAGACCTTCGTCGAGACGATCCGCACGGGCGCGGTCGCTCCGCAGTCGCTTCTTGATGCCCGCTGGGTGCTCCCGGTGCTCGAAAAAGTCCGCCTCGCCGCCGCGACGGGCGAGATGGTCCGCGTCGGCGGTGCCCTTCGACGCTGATACGCGGTTAGGGAAGGGGCACGATGGTTTTTGAATATACGGACGACATCGCACAGCGGCTCCCCGCAGTCGTACAGGAGACGCTTGGGTGCCATGTACGATCCGTCGAGCGGTTGCTGTCGGGGCAGGTAACCTATGCCTTCCACGTCGAGGCGGATGACGGGCCGATGCTCGTCAAGGTGTTCCGCTACGCGCACGTCCCCCGCCGCGCGACGGCGACATTTGTCGAGGAGGCGCTCGCGCGGGCCGGCATTCGCCACGCGGAGACGCGCCACTTCGACGCGACCGATCGATACTTCCCGCACGGCTTTCTCGTCGGTGAATGGGTTGCGGGGCCGCTCGCGAGCGATGCGCTGAAAGAAGAGAATCTATCGCGCGATGCCTTCTGTACGGAGGTCGCGGCACTCCTTCGCCGGGTGCATACGGTGCGGTTCGACGCCTTCGGCATTCCGCCGCTCGGCAGTGCGGGAGAGCGGTTCCCAGACCTCGTCGCGTTCATGCATTCGGAGGATCGGGTTGAGGACTTGCAATCCCTGGTAGACGCCGGAAAGGTCGACGCGGCGCTCATCACCGCAGGGCAAGAGCGGCTTAAGCGATGCTACGCGGCGATTGATTTCCCCATGCAGCCCGTGCTCGTGCATGGGGACCCTTCTGGTGACAATGTCATTCTCTCTGCGGATGGGCCGGTGCTGATTGACTGGGACAACGCACAGATCTCCAGTTGGGTCCACGATCTCGCCTGGATCACCTTCTGGTATGGCCCGGAGGCGTACGCGCCCTTTCTGCGTGGCTATGGTACGCCGGACGAGGATGAGGCACACATCTGCACGCTTGAGACGGCATTTCACATGCGGCTCGCCCTGCAACTCCCCCTCTACTTCGCCTTCGCCCTGCGCGACGACACCATGACGGCCTGGGCAATCAAGCGATTACAGGACGTGATCGAGCGCTGAGTAGTCAGTAGTCAGTAGTTAGTGGTGAGAAAGTAGATAGCTATACTCTCACCGCTGACCACTGACTACTGACTACTCCATTTACAGGCTCCGGACGAACGTGCCGATGCGGTCGACGGCTTTCTGGAGCATGGCGTCGCTGTTGGCGACGGAGAGGCGGACATACCCGGCGCCCGCTGGGCCGAAGGCGTCGCCGGGGGTGACGGCGACATATTGGGATTGCAGGAGGCGTGTCGCGAACTCGGTGGACGAGAGACCGGTGCCGCGAATGTCCGCGAAGGCGTAGAAGGCGCCTTCGGGCAGCGGGCAGGTGATGCCCGGCAGCGCGGAAAGCCCCTCGGAGACCAGCCGGCGGCGACGGTTGTAGGCGACGTTCATCGTCGTGATGCACTCCTGCGAGCCGTCGTAGGCCGCCGCGCCGCCGACCTGCGCGAACGAGGTGGCGCAGGTTGCCGTGTGGCTGTGAATCGTGGCGATCTGCGTGACGAGATCGCGCGGCGCGGCGACATACCCCAATCGCCAGCCCGTCATCGCGTATGGCTTCGAGAAACCGTTGACGATGATTGTCCGCTCCTGCATCCCCGGCAGGGAGGCGATACTCGTGTGCGTGTGACCGTCATAGATCAGTTTCTCGTAGATTTCGTCGGAGATGACGATCAGATTATGCTCCTGTGCCACGTCCGCGACGGCCTGCAACTCGGCTCGGGTGGCGACGCGCCCGGTCGGGTTGTTCGGTGAGTTGAAGATCAGGACGCGGCTGCGCGGCGTGACGTACTGGCGGATGCGGTCGGCGGTGATCGTCCAGTTGTCGTCCGGCGAGAGCGGCACCTGCACGGGCGTCGCGTCCGCCAGTTGTGTGGCGGGCGCGTAGGAGACCCAGCCGGGATCGATGACGAGCACCTCGTCGCCGGTGCCGACCAGTGCGAGCAGGCTGATCGCGAGGGCCGCCTTGCCGCCGGGCGTGACGATCAACTCGCCATTCGGGTCATAGGTCAGGCCATTATCGCGCAGCAGCTTCGCCGCGATGGCCTTACGGAGCGGCGGGATGCCGGCCGACGCGACGTAGTGCGTGAATCCCGCCTCCATCGCCTCCGCCGCTGCCTGGATAATATGCGCGGGCGTCGGGAAATCGGGATCGCCGCCGCCGAGATCGACGACATCGTGCCCGGCGGCGGTCAGTTGCCGCGCCGTGTCCGAGACGACGAGCGTCGGCGACGGCTTCATCACCTGCATCCGCTCCGCGAAACGATAGGGTAGCGTCGTCGTCATGGGCTCCTCCGAAGGACTGAGGACTGAGGACTGAGGACTGAGTGTCGCGACCCGGTCTGCGCCCTGTCCCGCACGTAAAAATGACCGGCATGGTCATTCGATTTCACTGGGCGCCAGCATACACTGTCCGGCGATCACGCTCCACTCCTGCGGGAAACGTGTTTGGTGATCGGAGGCGAGCGTTTGCGCCACCGGCGTCAACCCTGCATCATGCAGGTGCGTGCTCGGCGCGATCCGAGCAGCGGACAATCGCGGAGGCGCTTCGCTGCCTCGGAGAGATAGGAGCAGGTATGCAATGGCCCGGCTGGGTTCTCGATGAGCTGGCGCACGCCGGTGATGAACACCTCGACCCCGCATATGTGGCGACCTACGATCGCAAGGCCGGCACCGACACCACCGAAGATCTCACCTTGCTCCGGGCTTTGGGATTGGGCAAAAATAGTGTAGTGGTCGATCTCGGCGCCGGTACCGGCACGTTCGCCCTCGCTGTCGCGCCCTTCTGTCGCCGCGTGGTGGCGGTGGATGTATCGCCCGCCATGCTCGCGATCATGCGGGAGAAGGCGGAGCGGGCGGGCCTGACGAACCTTGAGGTTGTGCACGCGGGCTTCCTCAGTTACGAGCATCGCGGCGCCCCTGCCGACTTCGTGTACTCGCGCAACGTCCTGCACCATCTGCCGGACTTCTGGAAGGCGCTCGCCCTCGAACGGGTCGCCGCGGTGCTGGCGCCGGGCGGCGTCGTGCGGCTGCACGATCTCGTCTACTCCGTCGACCCGCACGAGGCGGAGCGCATCATCGAGGCATGGCTCGCGGGCGCGAGCGAGCGACCGGAGGATGGCTGGACGCGCCCCGAACTGGAAACGCATGTTCGCGAGGAGTACAGTACCTTCAGTTGGCTGCTCGAACCGATGCTCGAACGCGCGGGCTTCGACATCCGGGAGGCGAGCTATCGCCCCTCGCGAACCTATGCCGCATATACCTGCGTGAAGAGGTACTGACCTACCATTCGTGTCGCCGGAGCAGTCCTCAGTCCTCAGTCCTCAGTCCTCAGTCCTTCCCTACGCGACCGGCCAGATGTGCGAGACCTGTTGCGGGAAGAGGGTATCAAGCAGGACGCGCGCGTCGTCGTCGCGCACCGTGCAGTCCGAGAAGGATTGCGTGAGTGCGTCGAGCGAGCGGTAGCCGAAGAGCAGTTGCAGGAAGGTCAAGTCCGGGAAGGACGCGTTGCCGCGCTCGTCCGATGCCGGCTGCCACGGTTCGATGCCCGTCAGACGACTGGCGGTGAAGGTGAGGCGGAGGCCGGTGCGATAGAAGTTGAGCGCCAGTTCGCCAGTGTGCCCGGCGAGGATGGAGTCGGCCAACCGCGCGTCGAGCGCGGGCGCGATGTGCCGCAGGAAGCCCGCGAGATCAGGCACGCGCACGTACCACGCATAGGGACGGCTCGCGCCCCGCAGTTTGCTCGGCGCGACGCGGTAGACCGGATGCTCGGTACCAACCTCGAAGTGGATCGTCGTGAACGGCGTCGCCTCCGCTGCGGCATAATCGTCGCCGACCGAGCGCAGATAGCGGAGGATGGTCGATGTGACGGGCAGCCAGGAGACGCCGGGCGCGAGTTCGTAGACCGTGACGTAGAGGCCCGCTTGCCAGAGGTGCGGCGGATGCCCGAAGAACCCGACCGGCTCTCCGCTCGCCGTCTCGATCAGGCGGAGGTCCAGCCGCATATCGCTTCCGGCGCTATGCCCCGCCAGATCATAGTGCCACTGCGCCGCGTCGCGCAGACAGGCGATGCGCCCGCGCCGCATCCCATGCTGATAGGCCCGCGCCATGAAGGGCAGATCGGCCTCCGTCGCCGGCCGGATGCGGAAAGGTTCGGCCACATCTGCCGCGAGGTCCGGCACATCCGCCCGGTACCCGAAGCGACCGCTGTCCAGTTCCAGTGCCATCTCGTAGCCGAATTGCCGGTAATACCACGGGATACCGCCGATCATCTGCGCCAGCTCGCCCCGCGCCGCGCTCCATTTGTGGATGACATCGAACTGCGCGCGTACGAGACCGCGCCGCCGGCCTGTAGGAGCGGTACCGACCATCTCGGGTCGCCCGACGCCGAAGGGGATGCCCGCGTACGTCCATGTTTGCGAGATCAGGCAGAGCGACGAAGCGATCACCCCGGCGCCGGTATCCTCGACGATCAGGAAGTCGCCCGCACCCGTCGTCGGATGATCGCCGCGCATCATGTCCCGCGTCCAGATGTCGATGCCGACCTCGGGCTCGTCGAGGTCCTGGTGGACGGTCATATTGAACGCCATCAGCACCTCTGTATCCTCCTCCGTCGCCCGGCGTAGCACCAGTCCATCGCCCAAGTCGCGCGGTAGCATTGGATTCTCTCCGTTCCTCACCCCCGACCCCTCTCCATCGCAGAGAGGACATAGTGCGTTTTAGTCTTGTACAGCGATGGAGAGGGGAGCCGAACAGATGCCAGATGCCCGCATCTGGAGCACTCAGTCCTCAGTCCTCAGTCCTACAGGGGATAGTGATATTCGGCGGAGACGGATTTCATGTGCTCTTCGAGCACTTCGAAGTAGTCGCCGTACCGCCGCTGCATGGTGAGGAGCCACTTCTCGCAGCCCCACGGGAATTTACGCAACTGGAAGGTCATCTCGACGAGATCGCCGTACGCGAACTCGTGGCCATCGTAGGTGACCGTCGGCACCGTCTCGACCTGCGCCGGATCGCGATCCGCGAACCGCTCCAGACAGAAGTCCTCCAGAATAGCGTGCGGCGGCCCGTCCGCGACCTTCAGGAAGTGGTCACCGCCCTCCATCCGGTAGATCGCGACGATCTTGCCGATCTCTCGGTAGACCAGTTCCTCCGCCGTATCTCGCACAATTACCCACACGGAGCCGCTCCCTCATGAAACCGATTGAACCGCAGAG
>JBPCMC010000110.1:0-8545 GCA_051002645.1 Thermomicrobiales bacterium | reverse complement strand
CGCTCTGCGCAATGACAAGTCCCCCCCCCTCTTCTCCCCCCGACCCCTTCCCCCCCGCCCACTTCCGACCGAGAGGAGTGCCATGCCTACGCCACTCACTGAAGAAATGATCGTTTCCGGCATGTTCCCGGACGACCCGCAACTGACGGCGGATGGTAGCCAGGTGGCGTACGTCGCGGCCTGCTACGGGCAGGAGGGCGACCATCCGGAAGGAACAATCTGGGTCGCGCCGACGGACGGCTCGGCGATGGCTCGGCAGTGGACGTTCGGCGGCGGGCGCGACGATCACCCGCGCTGGTCGCCCGATGGCCAGACGCTCGCCTTCCTCTCCGACCGCGCCACGCGGGGCACGAAGGCGCTCTACCGAATGCCTGCCGCTGGCGGGGAGGCGACGCAACTCGTCGCGCGCAAGAAGAGCATCGAATCCTTCGCGTGGTCGCCGGACGGCGCGCGCATCGCCTTCCTCGCGCCCGACGACCCGACTGACGAGGACGAGCGGCGCGAAAAGGAGCGCGACGACGCCGATGCCTACGGCGAGCAATGGCCGTACAACCGATTGCATCTCCTCGACCTTGCTACTGGCGCGGTAACGACGCTCCCAACGGGCGATACGCATATCTTCGAGTGCGCCTTGTCCCCGGACGGCACGACCATCGCCTACCTCGCCCGCCCGACGCCCGAACTGGACGAGGACCTCCGCGCCGCGATCTATTCGATCGCTGCGTCTGGAGGGGAGTCGCGCCGATTAGCAGATGCACCGGGCGGATCCGGCATCGGATGGAGCGTCTTCTCTGAGAAAGATTGGGAAACACCGGCTATTCTCTGGACTGGTCCGCTCGAATCGACGCCACAATGCTCCTATACTGGGTGGTTCACTTGGAAGTCGCGAGACTCCCGACAACCGAATGGCTCTCTCAATTGGAGCGCGGGAGAATTTCCGTGGGGCGGGCCGGATCTGCTTCTACCCAAAGTACCAGACGATACATGTACATCACGGATACTGAGTCTGCCGAACGCGTTTCGTGTGATTACTCAAATAGCACACGGCCTCACAACCCGTCTTGTGTCCTCCGCCGCGCCAACAAACGAGCCTATTACTTTTGCGCAAGGCGACTTCAACAGCTTTGTACTCAGTGAGCATCCCACCGGAGACCTTGGACCCTTTTCCTTTATATGGCCGCGTCAAAGCAATGCAACCCTCGCCGTAGTGCGAAGCGCGGGAAATGAGCCGCCAGAACTGTGGGCGGGGAAATTGGAGTCCGAGCATCTTCATCGCGTCAGCGATCACCATGCCGCGCTACGGGATGTGCGATTCGGCAAGCAGGAACCGTTCTATTGGGAGGCGCCGGACGGGCTTGCGCTCGATGGCATCCTCATCCGCCCGCCGGACGCACCGGAGGGGCCGCTGCCGACGGTGATGCTCGTCCACGGTGGGCCGTATGGTCGCTCGTCGAATGGGTTTCATCTGCGGCCCGGCGACTGGGGGCAGTGGCTGGCGACACATGGCTACGCGGTACTGATGCCGAACTACCGGGGCGGCATGGGGCACGGCAACGCCTTCGCGACGATGGCGCGCGGCGCGGTCGGTGAAGGCGACTTCGGCGACGTGATGTCCATGGTGGACGCTGCAATTGCGCGCGGCATTGCGGACCCGGAGCGACTCGGCATCGGCGGCTGGAGTCAGGGCGGCTTCATGACGGCATGGGCAGTGACGCAGACCAATCGCTTCAAGGCTGGCGTGATGGGCGCGGGCGTCTCGGACTGGAACATGATGACAATGACGAGCGACATGCCGACCTTCGAGGCCGCCCTCGGCGGCGACCGCCCGTGGGACGGCCCCGGCCCGCACAACGCCGCCCGCCTCTCGCCGATCTCCTACGCCAAGAACGCCACGACCCCGCTGCTGATCCTCCACGGCAAGAATGACGCCCGCGTGCCCGTCACGCAAGCAATCGGCTTCGAGCGCGCCTTGCGCGAGCGGGGCGTCCCCGTCCAACTCGTCACCTACCCGCGCGAGCCGCACGGCGTCCGCGAACGCGCCCACCAGCGTGACATCCTCCGCCGTGTCCGCGCCTGGTACGATCAGTGGCTGAAAGGGGACTAGCGACAGGGAGATTAACCAAAGAGACACAGAGGACACACAGGAGATGCTAAGAAGAAAGGATCGTCTTCTCATTCCCTCTCTGTGTCCTCTGTGTCTCTGTGGTTCAACATCGTTTGGAGGTGCAGGATGGCCGGAGAAGCGTCGGTTGCGGCGATAGGGGTTGACCCTGCTGCGCTGCCTGCGGGGCGGTGGCGGGCGCTCGGGGTGATGGCGGGGGCGGTGCTCCTGAGTATGACGACGTGGTTCTCGGCGTCGGCGGTCGTGCCGCAGGTGCGCGCCGCGTGGGGGCTGACGACCAATCAGGCGTCACTGCTGACCATCGCCGTGCAACTCGGCTTCGTGACGGGCGCGGTGCTCTCGGCGGCGTTGACGCTCGCCGATGTCTTCCCGCCCAAGTGGGTCTTCTGCGTCGCCGCTGTCGGGGCCGCGATGGTCAACGCGGGGATCGTGATGGCGCACGGGCCGGCCCTCGCCATCCCCCTCCGCTTCGCAACGGGCTTCTTCCTCGCCGGGGTCTATCCGGTCGGGCTGAAACTGCTCTCCACCTGGTTCCGGCGCGGGCGGGGGATGGCGCTCGGCGTGATGGTCGGCGCGCTGACGCTCGGCTCGGCGATGCCGCATTTCGTCAACGGCGCCGGCGGGCTGCGCTGGCAAGCCGTCATCCTCGCCACGTCGCTGCTCACCCTCGCGGGCGCGCTGCTCGCCGCGCTGACGGTGCAGGACGGGCCGTTCCCCTTCTCCCGCGCGCCGTTCGACCCCCATCAAATCCGGCAGGTCTTCACGAACCGGGGCGTCCGTCTCGCCTCGCTCGGCTACTTCGGGCATATGTGGGAGCTCTACGCAATGTGGGCGTGGTTCCTCGCCTTCGCGACGGATAGCCTCGCCCGGCGGGGCGAGACGAACGCCCGCCAAGCCGCCGCGCTCGCCACCTTCGCGGTGATCGGCATCGGCGCGGTCGGCTGCTGGCTCGGTGGCATCCTCGGCGACCACTGGGGCCGCACGCGCACGACCGCCGCCGCGATGGCGATCTCCGGGGCATGCGCGCTCGTTATCGGCTTCGCCTTCGGCGCGCCCTTCCCGCTCGTCGTCGCCATCGGCCTTGTCTGGGGCCTGACGGTCGTCGCGGACTCCGCGCAATTCTCGACGGTGGTGACGGAACTGGCGGACCAGTCGTACGTCGGCACCGCCCTGACGCTGCAACTGGCGGTCGGTTTCACGCTGACCGTCGTAACGATCTGGCTCGTGCCCATCCTGCGCGACCACCTCGGCTGGCGCTGGACTTTCGCCTTCCTCGCCCCCGGCCCACTCATCGGCCTGCTCGTCATGCTCCATCTGCGTACCTTGCCAGAGGGCAAATTGATCGCCCACGGGCGGGGATGACGGGTAATGGATCACGTTCAGGGCAGGGAGGGGAGGGCGCACAGCTGTGCTCCCCTACATTGTTGTGCGAAGGTAAGGAGGTGGGCGGTGCGCTATGATCCAGAGAAACATCATCGTCGGAGCGTTCGTCTATCAGAGTATGATTACCGGCGGATGGGCGGGTATTTCATCACGCTCTGTACCCATCAGCGCGCTGAACTTTTCGGACGAATCGTTGAAAATGCAATGGTTCTCAATGAATACGGACACGTCGTGCTCGATGAATGGATGGAAACGGCGATCATTCGTCCCGGCGTCCTGCTTGATGAGTTCATCGTCATGCCCAACCACTTCCACGCGATTGTATTCTTACCGAACGCCACGGAATTTGACGCTGTAGGGGCGCACCGGGTGCCCTTTGGGCAGGATGCGCCCTCCGGACCCGGCACGGCTCCCCAACGCGCGCCGAAACCGCTCGGCGCAATGATCGCCGGGTTTAAATCCACGGTGACGACACAGATCAACATGCTCCGTGCGAGTCCCCACACCCCGGTATGGCAACGCAATTACTATGAACACATCATCCGCGACGACGAAGGATTACGACGCATCCGCGAGTACATCGACCGTAATCCCGCCGCATGGGAAACGGACGATGAACACCCTGCCCGCATCGGCAATCCGTAGGGGCGCACAGCCGTGCGCCCGGCGGCCCTGGAAGGACAATGCACGCGGCACGCTGGCAATTCTGTTATCCTCCGCACCGTGAATGCAATGATGGATCAACTCTTTATTATCGTTTCGTCGTACAACAACGCGACGTTGCTGCCGGACTGCCTGCGCTCGGTGGCGGCGGCGCATCCGGGCATCGCGACGACGGTCTACGTCGTGGATGCCGGGTCGACGGACGGGACGGCGGCGATTGTGCGGCGGGATTTCCCGGCGGTGCAGCTGCGCGTCGCGGCGGAGAACCGGGGATACGCGGCGCTCAATAACCTCGCCCTCACGGAGATCGTCGCGGTCGTCCCGGCGGACGCGGATCGGACGCGCGTCGGCGTGCTCCTCCTCAACGCGGACACGACGATGCCGCCGGACGCGCTGACCGGGCTGCTCGGCCTGCTGGCGGCCCACCCGGAGGCGGGCATCATCGGGCCGAAGATCGTCCTGCGCGACGGCTCGCTCGACTTTGCCTGCCGCCGCTCCTTCCCGACACCGATCAACTCCTTCTGGAAACTGACGGGCATGGCGGCGCGCTACCCGCACAGCCCTCGTTTCGCGCAATACAACCTGACCTATCGCGACCCCGATGAGGCAATTGAGATGGACAGCGGCATGGGCGCCTGCCTGCTGGTGCGCCTCGCGGCGATCGACGATGCCGGGCTGATGGACGAGCGGTTCTTCATGTACGGCGAGGACCTCGACTGGTGCTACCGCATCAAGGCGCACGGCTGGCGCGTCCGCTACGAGCCGCGCGTGCGCATCCTGCATTACAAGGGGTCGTCGAGCCGCCAGCGGAGCGTGCGCGCGACACTCGCCTTCTATGGGGCGATGTGGCGCTTTCACCGGCTGCACTATGCCCGCACGACCGCCCTGCCGCTCAATCTGCTCATCTACCTCGGCATCGGCGTGCGCGGTCTCGTCGCGCTGGTGGCAAATATCCTGCGCCCCGCGAGCAGGCGGCGTGTGGCGTCAGCGCCGGGCAGTGGGCAGTGAGCAGTGGACAGTGGGCAGAGACAAGAACCGCCCACTGCTCACTGCCCACTGCCCACCGTACGTACACATGTTCGCTTGCGCTATGACAAGGGAAATGGTATAAGATTCAGTATGCGAAGTATCCCACGAGGGTGCATGGGACGACCGGGACGCGCGCAATGACGGCAGAGATTATCATTGCGCCACCGGAAGCTGCCGGGTCATTTGAACCCGAGGCACAGCCGCCCGCGTTACCCGTCCATGTGCGGCGGCGCTGGCCCGCGCTGATTATCGGTGCGGTGCAGTTACTGCTCGATATCGCGCTCCTCGCGGTTGCCTTCCTGCTTGCCCATCGCCTCGACACGAGCCTGACAAGCACCGGCTTCATCCCGCCCTCGGGCCGCATCTATGTCATCATGCTGGCTGTGCTGGAAGTAACGGTGATCGGCTCGTTCAACGTCGCCGGGCTCTACACATTGAAGCGCGGCGTCTCCCGCGTAGACGAGTTCGCGAAACTCTGCTCGGCGCTCTCGGTCGGCGTCGTGCTCGCACTTGCCATCAACTCGTTCGTGCTCGGCAGCCGCTTCGTCTATTCCCGCCAACTGCTCCTCTCCGGCTGGGCGCTGGCAATTGTCTGTATCACCTTCGGGCGCCTCCTCTACTCCGGCCTGATCGGCGCGCTGCGGCGGCATGGCGTGACGGCCGAACGCGCCGTGATCGTCGGCACCGGCTCGCCCGCCCGCACGGTGCTGGAGACCGTGCGCCGCTCGCCGCACCTCGGCTATCACGTCGTCGGTTTCATCGCGGACGATCTCGACCATCACGCGGACGAGACCGAGGTGCTCGGCCTGCCGGTGCTCGGCACGACGGACTGCCTGCCGCGGATTCTGCGTTCGGAGCGGGTGGACGAAGTCTTGATCGCCCTCGCTGGCGCTTCCCAGGCGCGTCTCGTCAACCTCGTCGATCGCTGCGCGGACGATCCCGTCAGCATCACCGTCTACCCGGATACTTTCCAATTAATCACGAATAACGAACTGAGCATCGGCGACCTCGGTGGCCTACCGATGGTGCAGGTGCGGACAATTGCCCTGCGCGGCTGGAACCGCGCGCTGAAGCGGGCGCTCGATGTCGCGGTGTCGCTTGTGGTCCTCATCGCCGTCTCGCCGCTCCTGCTGCTACTCGCGCTGCTCGTCAAAATCAGCTCGCCCGGCCCCGTCTTCCTCGTGCAGGAGCGGGTCGGGCGGGACGGCAGGCCCTTCTGGTGCCTCAAGTTCCGCACGATGCGGCAGGACGCCGAGGCGGAGAGCGGCCCCGTCTGGACGACACCGAACGATCCGCGCCGCACCCGGCTCGGCGGTTTTATGCGCCGCTTCTCGCTCGACGAGTTCCCGCAGTTCATCAATGTGCTGCTCGGCGAGATGAGCGTTGTCGGCCCCCGCCCGGAGCGGCCCCACTTCGTCGATCAGTTCACGCATTCCATCCCGCGTTATGCCCGCCGCCACCGCGAGAAGGCGGGCATCACCGGCTGGGCGCAAGTGAACGGCCTGCGCGGCAACACGAGCATCGAGGAGCGCACTCGCTACGACCTCTATTACGTCGAGAACTGGTCGCTCTTCTTCGACCTGAAGATCATCGCCAAGACCGTCATCCTCATCTTCCGCGACCGCAACGCATACTGAGCAGCAATGAGCGATGAGCATTCGGTATAGTACCTCGTGTCCGTTGCGCCCGCCGCTGCGGTTCATCAAGCTGCGGAGCCAAGCGGCACATGGCATCAGGGAGTGCCGAATACCCTGCACGCTCACAGCCATCGGTACGATCAATGGTGACGCATACACCTTCGTCTAACCCATCTGGGATCTCCCGATTAGCAGAAAGAAAGCAGGTGCGCGCGGGGGTTTCCTTCGTCTAAGGGAGGTTAGACGAAGAACGCGCTAAGAGAGGATGGGAGAGTTGCGGGATATCGGCCGCTTGAACGGCAAGTGACGCGGTCCGGCCAGCCGACAGGGGGAGCAGACCGTCCCTATCGGGGCGGTGAATGCCTGCCGCCCGCCGCGCAACTGCGCAGCTGCGCGTTGAGCCGTGCGGCCTGTCGCGTGAGGTGGTCGCGTTCGGGGAGGCTGGGCGCCGCTCGGGCGGCTTCGGCGTAGAGCCGTGCCGCAGTCACTGGGTCACCGTCACGCTCGTGCAGGTACGCCGCGGCGGCGGTGTGGCGGGGCAGGGAGGGGTCGAGCTCTGCCAGGGCGGCCAGGCCAGCCCCGGGGCCGTCGGCCTCGCCGACCGCGACGGCCCGGTTGAGGCGGGCTACCGGGCTGTCGGTAAGCCGCACCAGTTCGTCGTACCACTCGACGATCTGCACCCAGTCGATCTCCTCGGCCGTCCGGGCGTCGGCGTGGAGCGCGGCGATGGCGGCCTGGGCCTGGAACTCCCCCAATCGGTCGCGGGCGAGGGCCGCCTGGAGCACGTCGACGCCCTCGGCGATCAGGCGGGTGTCCCACCGGCTGCGGTCCTGCTCGGTGAGGGGCACGAGGCTGCCGTCGGTGCGGGTCCGTGCCGGGCGCCGTGCGTGGTGGAGCAGCATGAGCGCGAGCAGGCCCGCGACCTCCTCGTGGTTGGTCTTGGCCGCCAGTTGGCGGGTGAGCCGGATCGCTTCGGCGGCGAGGTCGACGTCGCCGGAGTAGCCCTCGTTGAAGACCAGGTAGAACACGCGCAGCACCGTGGCGACGTCCCCGGGCTGGTTGAACCGGACGCCCGAGACGGTCCGCTTGGCCCTGCTGATCCGCTGGGCCATGGTCGCCTCCGGCACGAGGTAGGCCCGCGCGATCTGACGCGTGGTCAGGCCGCCGACCGCGCGCAGCGTGAGCGCGACGGACGAGGCCGATGTCAGGGAGGGGTGCGCGCACAGGAAGTACAGCTGGAGCGTGTCGTCCGCCACCTCGCCTGGGCCGGGCCTGGGCTCGCGCGCGACGAGCTCCTCGCGCCGCCGCCGGGAGGTACCCGCGCGGGCGGCGTCGAGGAACTTGCGCCAGGCCACGGTGACCAACCAGCCCTTGGGGTCCTGCGGCGGATCATCCGGCCACACGCGCACGGCCTCGACCAGGGCGTCCTGCACGGCGTCCTCGGCCGACGCGAAGTCCGCCCCGCGCCGGACGAGGACACCGATCACCGCAGGTACGAGGTCCCGCAGCAGCGACTCGTTCACTCGTTGACCGTGGGCGAGTCGGCCAGAAACGGCCGAACCTCCAGCCATTCGTAGATCGGCTTGCCGCCGGGCCCGGGGGCCGCCGACAGCTCCCCCGCCAGCTGTACCGCGCGGTCCCACGACTCCACGTCGATGATGTACCACCCGGCGATCAGGTCCTTGGTCTCGACGAACGGCCCGTCGGTCAC
>JBPCMC010000109.1:0-4154 GCA_051002645.1 Thermomicrobiales bacterium | reverse complement strand
TCTGCGCCCGGCCGCGCGCGAGGTAGGCGCGGCTGTCGCCGACGTTGCCGATGGTCAGTGTCGTGCCGCGAATGACACCGGCGACGAGCGTCGTGCCCATCGCGCGGTCCTCGCTCTGGCTCAGGCCACGCTCGTAGACCGCTTCATTGGCGAGGCGGACAGCGCGCTTCAACGCCTTGTCAATCTCGGTCGTGTCGTCGCCATAATACGATTGGAAGAGCGTCACGATGGCGAGCGCGCTGGCGACTTCGCCCTGCTCGTTGCCGCCGACACCGTCCGCGACCGCGAAGAGGTAGCCATGCTCGGTGAACTGGATCGTCTGCGGCAGGTCCTGCCAGGTACCGACCGCGTCCTGATTATTAGCCCGGACCCGCCCGGTATCGGTCCGCGCCCCCACCCAGAGATGATACGCACGGCTCGGTGTGGCACCGTTCCCTACCGCTTCGCTCACGCCTGCCCTCCGAACTGCCGAGGCATCATGCCTCCTCGCCTACGGCGTCGATCTGTGCCTTCTGCAACTTGCCGCTGTAGTCGATGTACAGCGCCTGCCACTCGGAGAAGACATCGAGTGCGGCCGTGCCCGCCTCGCGGTGGCCGTTGCCGGTCGCCTTCGTCCCCCCGAATGGTAACTGAATTTCGGCGCCGATGGTTCCCGCGTTCACATAAAGGATGCCTGTATCGACATCGCGCATGGCGCGGAAGGCACGGTTGACGTCCTGCGTGTAGATCGACGCGGAGAGCCCGTACTCGCTCTGATTGACGACGTCGATCGCCTGATCCAGCGACTGCACCGGAATTACCGACGTGACCGGCCCGAAAATCTCCTCGCGCGCGACGCGCATGTCGGGCGTCACGCCGGCGAAGATGGTTGGCTCGTGGTAGAAGCCCTTGCCGAGCGCGCCCGCCGCCACGACCTTGCCGCCGATGGCGACTTCCGCGCCCTCGCGCTCACCGACCGGGATGTAGGAGTGGATGCGCTGCAGTTGTGCATCGCTAATCACCGGCCCGACATCGGTGCCCTCATCCAGGCCGTCACCGAGCGTCAACTGGCGGGCTTTCGCCACCAGTTTATCGAGCAGATCGCGGTAGACCGCCTGATGGACGATTACGCGGCTCGCCGCCGTGCAGCGCTGGCCGGAAGTGCCGAAGGCGGACCAGATGATCCCCTCGGTGGCGAGATCGAGGTCGGCGTCGTCCATCACCATCACGGCATTCTTGCCGCCCATTTCGAGCATCACGCGCTTGCGCCCGCGCGCCCCGGCAAGCGCGACCTCGTCGCCGACTTCGGTGCTGCCGGTGAAGGAGATCAGTTTGACATCCGGGTGCGCGATCAGCGCGTTACCGACCTCGCTCCCCGTGCCGAAGACGATATTCAGCACGCCGCGCGGCAGTCCCGCTTCCTCAAAAATCTTCACGAGCCGGTAGGCGAGCAGAGGCGTGTACGACGCGGGCTTGAAGACGACGGCATTGCCGCAAATCAGTGCCGGCATGATCTTCCAGGTCGGGATCGCCATCGGGAAGTTCCACGGCGTGATCAGGCCGACGACGCCGATTGGGCGGCGGTGCGACATCGCCCATTTATCGCGCAACTCGGAGGGGACGACCTGACCGAACTGGCGGCGACCCTCGCCCGCCATATAGAAGGCCATGTCGATGCCCTCCTGGACATCGCCGCGCGCCTCGGCCAACACCTTCCCCATCTCGCGCGTCATATCCCGCGCGAGGGATTCCTTCTGCTCCCTGAGCAACTGGCCGACCTTGTAGAGAATTTCGCCGCGATGCGGGGCGGGGTAGAGCCGCCAGGTGGCGAAGGCGCGCTTGGCCGCCTCTACCGCGCGACCGATCTCCGCCGCGCTCCCTTTCGCGAACTCACCGACCAGTTCGCCGTTCGCCGGGTTGCGGTTCTCGAACGTCTCGCCGCTCGCCGATTCCACCCATTGACCGTCGATGTAGTGCGTGTACAGATCGGGCACTGCTCACCCCCGAGGGACGCCGCGCGTCCGCTGCATCATCGAATGTACGGGTGTTTGTACTGCCAAAAACGGCACTGTGTCAATCGGCGCGCCGGTCCGCGAGCCCTTGATAGGCCGCTTCCGCGCCGATCCAGATTTCGCCGTCCGCGTACGCCTCTTTCTTCCAGATCGGCGCGCGTTCCTTCAGTTTGTCAATCGCGTACGCGCACGCAGCGAAGGCATCCTGCCGATGGGCGGCGGAGACGGCAATCACCACGCTCGCGTCGCCAACCAGAAGATGTCCGACGCGGTGATGGATCGCTACATCGATGACGCGCCACTGGTCACGCATTTCGGCGGCTAGTTGGGCGAAGATCGGCACGCACCCGGCGGCATACGCTTCGTAGTCCAACCACTGGACGGCACGCCCCCGCGCATGATTCCGTACTGCGCCCACGAAGGTGACGACCGCCCCGGCCTCGGGGGAGGCGACCAGCGCCGCAATCTCGTCAGGCACGAGCGGCGCGTCAACCACTGCGAATCGCGCTTCATCGGTGGAACCACCGGCGACGGGCGGGATGAAGGCAACCTCGTCACCGTCCGCGAGCGGTGCATCGAGGTCGGCGTAGGCGGCGTTGACCATCACCGGCGACGCGCGGAGAAGGCCCGCGATGCGGGGGAAGCGCGCGCCCAAATCGTTGGCGACATCGGCGGCGGTCGTCCCGTCGGGGAGGTCGCGCTGCTCGGCCTCCATGCCGACCGTCTCGCGGATGATCGCGAAGTAGCGGAGCGTGATCGTTGGCATCGTTAGAACGGAATCTCGGCGTCGAGATCGTCCGCCGCCGGATCGTCCCAGATCGAACGCGGCTGCTCGGCAGCGGCAGCGGCGGCGGGTGTCGCCGGGCGTGGCATGTCGGCGGGCCGGTCGCCATCCGGCGTGCCGCGATAGAACCGCCGCCGCAATGAGCGTACGGTGTCGGACCACGGCCCGTCACCGGCGCTCGAATGCGATGCGGCGGCGAGCGTCGTGTCGAGTTGGTTGCAGGCTTGCAGGACGACCGCCTCTTTCGTCTGCGGCGGCGCGCCGGAGAAGCCGCGCTGCTCGTGCGTCGCGATGGCGTGGTACAGCTGGCGGCGCGCTTCGTCGCCGAGGCCGCCCGCCTCATCGACCAGTCGGTCAAGCCGGATCAAGGTCAGCGCGGTGTGATCGAGCAGTTGCCCGTCCACCGACTGCGTAAAGGTGAGCGGCTCATAGGCGTCCACCTTGCCGATATCGTGCAGAAGCGCGGCGGTGAGGAGCAGATCGGCGTCCACATCGGTGCGCGTCGTCGCGATGCCGAGGGCGAGTTGCGCGACATTGAGCGTATGTTCGAGCAGTCCGCCGAGGTACGCGTACGCCTCGACGTGCGCCGCCGGGGCACGGACGAACTCGTCGAAGAAGGCGGAGGCCATGAAAACCGTCAGCAGTTGATGCAGATCGGCGGCGGCGACGGTGTCGGCGAGACCGGCATATTCCTGTACCATACCCGCCCGCTCGCGCGGCGACGATGGGACGTACTCGGTGAGGTCCGCGCCCTCGACCGCCGTCGCGTCCGTGATGACGAGCGAGATCTCGTTGCCGTAGGCCTGCGTCGTGCCGATCACCTGGACGACGGCGTTTTTTTGGAGCACGGATTCGACGAACGGCATGTTCTCGGACCAGACACGGCCCGTGACGACGCCGGTGCGGTCGGCCAATTCGAGCGCGAGGAAGGGCTTGCTGTCGCCGAACTTGTTCGGCTTGGTCATCTTCCGCTCGACATTGCGGACGAGGAAGGCCGAATCGACATTCATATTCGCTTCGATGTCGCTCGCGAAGAGCGTTTTCGCCGGCATGACTGTGCTCCTGAGAGAATGGCGCCCCCGGCAGGGCTCGAACCTGCGACCTAGGGATTAGAAGGCCCTCGCTCTGTCCACTGAGCTACGGGGGCGCGCGCTGCACCGTGGAGATTGTACGTCGCGCGCGGGGATAAGCGCAATTCTTTTTCGATCATTCGGGCCTTCGTGCGTTCCTTCACGAAGTTGACAGAATGTGTGGCGCAACGTACTCTGCGTCTAACAAGAGAGGTAGCCCGTCGGCCCCACTGCGAGTGATGCCCCCGGGACGCGCCTACGCAGCGCAATCTGCCGGTGGCGCGCAGCCAGTGAAACGATCCGATGCAC
>JBPCMC010000108.1:0-5445 GCA_051002645.1 Thermomicrobiales bacterium | reverse complement strand
TGAATAAGGGGGAGGCGTTGCACGGGCTGGCGCGAGCCCTCTTCTTCGGGCAACAGGGGCGGTTCATCCAGCGTGAATATGAGACGCAACTCAATCGCGCGACGGCGCTCAGCCTGCTCATCAACGCGATCGTCGTCTGGAATACGCGCTACTTCGGCGCGGTTGGGGAGCGAGTGGGACCGCTGACCGATGCACTCTGGCGCCATCTCTCCCCGGTCAGTTGGGAACACATCCTGATGGTGGGCAAGTACTCCTTCGAGGAGCTGCAGATCCGCGGTGAGTTACGGCCCTTGCGGTTCGACGGCGACTGAGCAGCCCCTCCCACCTCACAGTTATCTGGTACATTAGATCGCGTCGTCAGAAAACTAACAAGACCCCTACGAGATGAAGTGGAACGAATAAATGACGAGACCTCGAACAGAGGAGGATGAAGAGAGGCATGGAAGCATCGTGCGCGCCTCTGCGCGTTCCGAGTCGCCAGTCTACCGCTACGAGAGCCACGGCGACGGCGACGGCACCCCGTATGCAGCCCCAATCGACGGGAGTTGTCGGTGCATCACGTAACGGCGCAGGCTGGGGAATGGCCGACCCGACGCCTGCGATATAGATTCCGATAATGACCTTCTTGGACCCTTATCTGGAACCGGGGAAACGCAAGCGGACAGTTGTGAAGGAGATGAGTTCGACTTCGCGGGAATAGCACTCGACGTGGACAGAGAGCCGATCACGCATAGCGCGCGAACCAGCCAATAATCCGACGCAAGCGGTCAAGGCGATGGAGCGGCTTCCCGCTGCGGCTCATCCCGTGCGACTCGTTCGGGTACCGTACCAGTTCTGTGGTGACCCCCAACTTCCTGAGCGCGTTGTACATTTGCTCCGCCTGGTCCATCGGACAGCGATGGTCCTCCTCCTCGTGCTCGATGAAGAGGGGGGTAACGCATTGCGCGATATGGGTAATGGGGGAGTCCTCGGCGTATACCGCCGGTTCTTCCCATGGCATGCCGCCGTAGTAGTCGGTCATCCAGATCGTATTGCAGTCCCCCGCGAGCGCGAGCGACCGGAGATCCGAGACGCACCGCTGCGTCGCCGCCGCGCGGAAGCGTCCGGTGTGCGTCACCAGCCAGTTCGTCAGATAGCCGCCATAGGAACCGCCCGTAACGTAGAGATGGTCCGGATCGATGAACCCCTGGGCGATGACATAATCCACCGCGTTCATAACGTCTACAAACGGCTTCGGTCCCCATCCCTGATAAATGGCCGTCGAGAATCGCTCCCCGTAGCCCTGCGAGCCGCGGGGATTGGTGAATACGATAATGTACCCCTTCGCCGCGAAGTACTGGAATTCGTGGAACCAGCTCATGCCATACGACGCGGCTGGCCCACCATGGATTTCGAGGAGGAGTGGATAGGTCATCGAAGGATCGAAGCCGGGCGGCTTCATGATCCACCCCTGTATCTTCTCGTCTGCCGCCTCGTGTGCGGGGAGCCAGAACTCTTCTATCTCACCGAGATGTATCTCCTGCATGATTGCGTGATTGAGCGCCGTCAGCTCCGCTTTCTGGTTGGCGGGGTCCGTGAGTTGCTGCCGGTATAGCTCGCCGGGACGTGTCGGAGTGGATGCCGCATAAACGAGCATCGTGCCGGTGCGATCAATATCCCATCGGGCAATCGCATGCTGACCGATGGTGACCTGCTCGGGCGCACCGCCGCTCGCCGGTACCTGCCAGATGTGGGCGGCGCCGTGGTTTGCACAGAGAAAATAGAGGCGATCTCCGACCCACGCGGGTTGGCTGCGGTCGCCGGTGCCGGTATCCGACATGATGCCCGCGCCGATATTCCGATCGAAGTCCGTCACAAGCCGCAATGCGCCACCGGCTGCCGGTATCACCCAGAGGCGATTATTCGCCCCGCCCATGCGGGGATATTCGCGCCCGATGACGGCCAGATGGCTGCTGTCCGGGGACCATGTCGGGCTCGCATATCCGCCATCGTGCGGGGTGATTCGCGTAAGGGTAGCGTCATCGAGCGTCACCGTATAGACGTCGCAGCGCCCGTCGCGCTCCTCATCGTCGTAGCTGACGAAAGCGATTTTCGTCCCATCCGGGGACCAGACAGGCGACCCGATGCCGAGACAGCGCTCCGATGCCGAGGTCGGGCCGCCGATGCCCATCGCGAAGAATGTCAGTTGACGCGGCGTCCCGCCCGCAGCGGGCACGACGAAGAGTTGGTTGCGCGTGTCGTCGAGGAGCCCTTCTCCCTCGCACTTGTACGTGGCCCGGGTGATGACTCTCGGCCGATCCGCCGCATCAGAGTACATGACAACCTGCTCTGCGTCCGGTATCGACGGGACTTTGCACAAATACGCGAGGGAACCCCAGCCCGGCGACCAGAGCGGGCTCGAAGCAGGATGGGTCTCATCGTGGGTCAGTTGCCGCGCCGCGCCACCGCTCGTCAGATTGAGGACGTAGATCTGCGATATTCCCTGTCCCGCCGCTGCGTACGCGAGGCAGGTGCTATCCGGCGACCAACAGGGTGACGACGCATTGACGTTGTCGCTCGTCACCTGTCGGATTGCGCCGCCCCCGGTGAGCGTGGCCCAGATGCTTGTGCGATTGCGATTTGCCTCGCAATCCGGCTGCATGACGGTGAACGCGACCCGCTCCCCGTCCGGCGAGAGCGCAATGTCGCTGATAAAGCGCAGTATGCTGAGATCGCAAGCGCGCATCATTCGCATGGCGGGCGACCAATAGCAATCATCGCGGTACTCCTCACGATAGGTACGTGTCGCGCGAGGCCCTCACACGACCGTCAACTGGCGCGGCGACCGATTGAGGACAATCGGGCCATCCGCAGTAACGAGCGCGTCATCTTCGACGCGGACCCCCCCCCAATCCGGGAAATACACGCCCGGTTCCGCAGTGATAATCATTCCTTCCTCGAGCATCACCAACGACCCTGGCCCAACGCTCGGCAGTTCGTGAACTTGCAGCCCGATGCCGTGGCCGAGAATGTGTCCCACGGGGAGACCCCGCGTCTCGATTTCCGCCGCCGCCCGATCCGCCGCGACAGTCCCATGGGAACCGAGCGTCAGAGCGGCAATACCTGTATCGAGTGAGGCGATGACGGCGTCATAGACCTCCTGCAAGCGGCCGTCGGGCCTGCCGAGGCAAAATGAGCGAGTCATATCCGCGCAGTAGCCGTCCACGCGCGCGCCGAAATCCACCCAGCACGGCTCGCCCTCCCGGATCGGACGATCCGTCGGCTCATGGTGCGGCACTGCGCCGCCGGGACCAGCGGCGAGGATGATGTCGAAGGCAAGACCGACGGAACCATGTTCCTTCATGTCCTTTTCGAGGAACCATGCGGCTTCCTTCTCGGTTCTTCCCGGCTTCAGCCACTCAATCATGCGAACGTATGCGTCGTCCGTGATCCGCACCGCCTCGCGAATCGCCGCGATCTCTCCCGGCTCCTTGACGGCGCGGATCGTACGAATCATGTCGGCAGCGGGGACCAATTCGATACCCATTGACAGCGCATTGCGCAGTTCGTGGAAGCGCCCCGTGCCGAGATGGAAATCGTCGAATGCTACCTGCCGGTACCCCGCATCGTTGATCAGCCGTGCCATCCGCGCGGCAATGGCACGACGCTCGGCGTTGGACAGGCCGATGATGCGGGAGTCCGGAGCCGCCCCTCGCGCCTCGACTACATTGTGGATACCGGTCAGAATCGTCATTCCATCGGGATCAGCCAGTACCCAGTAGGCACTCTCCCCGGGCTGCGCATCGAACATCCCCCAGCCCGTCAGGTAGAATCGGCTTGCCGGCTCCGTTACAACAATTGCGTCGGCGCCCTCCCGCGTGAGGGCCGCCGCCAGTTTGGTAAGCCGGTGCGGAATCATCTTTCCTGCTCCTTCACGAGACCGTGGTAATGACAGTCAGTTCCTTCGGAAAGTCGGCGAGATTACGGCAGCCGTCGTCCGTCACGACCACGGTATCCTCGATGCGGACGCCTCCCCAACCGGGGATATAAATGCCCGGCTCGATGGTCACGACGTTGCCGGGCTGCAGAATCTGCGGCGATTGAGGGTTGAGCGTCGGTCCCTCATTGATCCCATGGCCGACGCCGTGTCCGTAATAGTCGTTATATCCCGCCTCGGCGATGACCGCGCGCGATGCCTCATGCACATCCGCAGCGCGTCTACCCGCTTTCACCGCTGCCAGCGCCGCCAGCTGCGCCGTGCGAACTGCTTCGTAAACAATGCGTTGCCGCTTGCTTGCCGCACCGAAGACGAACGTCCGCGTGGTATCAGAGCCATAACCCTCGCAGACCGCACCGATATCGCACAGGATGAGATCGCCCCGGCTGAGGGTTCGATCGCTGAATGTATGATGGGGTTTCGCGGCGTTCGAGCCAAATTGGATGAGCAAGAACGCGAGCCGTTCGGCTCCCGACTCACGCATTGTCCGCTCGACACCAAGTGCCAACTCGCCCTCGGATATGCCCGCGCGCGCGTGTTCTTGCACGTATCGACAGCCAAGATCGTTGATCGCCATGCCGCGCTGAATGAGCGCGACCTCGTCCGCGGCTTTCACCCAGCGCAGCTGCTCCACCAGCCCGCTCGTTGAGATAACCTCGACCTCCGGCATCGCCGCGACATATGCCGCGTAGGCTGCCTGTGGCAGCACATGGGCTTCCAATCCGATGTGCTGTATCTGGCGCGCCTGCACCGCTGCGGCGACATCCTGCGGTGGGTCCGTGCGCCGTGCTTGTGCGACGTCGGGCGCGGTCTCCTGATTTTGCGTGATATCGACATAGTTGTTCAGCAACAGGACATCATCGGCAGTGACAAGCAATTCGCACGCCGTCCCCGTCGCGCCACAGAGATAGCGGATATTCGCGGGCTTGCTGACAAGCAGTGCCTCTAACCCGGTGCGTCGCAGTTCCTCTCGCAATTGCGCAATGCGCTCCCTCATCACTTGCTCCCTTCTAACTGTACCGTATGCGTGGATCGAGCAATCCATAAGCGAGATCGACGATCAGGTTGACAACGACGTAGACGACGGCGACGAAGAGGATCATACCCTGCGCGACCGGGAAGTCGCGGCCCTGAATCGCGCCGATAAGGTCTCGACCGAGGCCGGGTCGGGAGAAGACCGTCTCAATAATTACCGTGCCGGCGAGGAGCGCCCCGAACTGGAGACCGACGATCGTCACGACCGGAATGAGCGCGTTTTTCAGTGCGTGTCGGTAGACGACGACTCGCTCCAAGAGTCCCTTCGCCCGCGCGGTGCGGATAAAGTCCTGCCCGAGTGCCTCCAGTAGGCTGGAGCGTGTCAATCGAGCGATGATTGCCGTGGCGGAGAAGCCGAGGGTGATCGCCGGCAAGATCAGATGCTTTACGTCACCACCCCCCGCGATCGGCAGCCATTGCACCTTGACCGCGAA
>JBPCMC010000107.1:0-28281 GCA_051002645.1 Thermomicrobiales bacterium | reverse complement strand
AAAAAGGGGCATCCGCTCATCGGGATTACCCTCCACGACCAGGGCGGTTCTCGTGTTGTTTGCGGGGGGCTTGAGCCTCCCGCAGCAAGGATCGGCAAGCGAAAGCCCGCCACCACCGGCTCGGTGATTCTGCAAAACGCTGTAAGACACCAAGAACACCAAGAAAATGCATGACGGATTCTCTCTCAGTGCTTGGCCGCCTCATGCCGGGCTGAGGTGGTGCGGCGAGGCGAGGCAGCTATGCACGGTAAGCAATTCGCCCCAGTGATAGAAGTTGTGGGTCACACCGAACATAAGGAGGAGTTCCCCGCGCAGGGCGCCGCTGTAGAGTGGCGGCTCCGCAGGCCAGGCATACCCAGGCCGCAGCATTCCCTCATCGAAGAGCACCCGGCGCAGGTGCGGGAGGGGAACCGTCTCGCCGAGTGACGCCGGGTCGAGCTGCCCCACGAGCGTGCGCGTGCGCTCCGCCACGGCGACGAAGTACGCCCAGAGCGCACCGAAGTCCGCCTGGGCGTTCAGCGCATCGACCTCGTCCGACGGCATCGTGGACCCGTGGTGGCGGAGCGGAATCCGCATCCGCGTCGGCCACTCGGCGACCGGATCATCCAGGACTTGTGGCTGATCGAAAACCAGGCGGTTCAAACCGCTGTCCTCGGCCCGCGCCATGTGCCAGACGAGCCAGGTGATGGGGTTGAGGCCATGCGGCCGGGCGCGCCACTCCGCCTCGGGGCAGGCGACGAGGCTATCCATGGCGGAGCGCAGGTCCTCGTAGCGCGAAAAGAAGAGTTGCGCGATCTCCATCCTGCCCCCGCTCCTAAAGTGATCTGGCGGCTGTCCGTCGGCGGAGGATAGTCTTTCCGTCCATGACACGTCAATCGCGCTGGGTCGCCTGGGTCGCGCCCTTAGTGGCTGCCAGGGTCAGGCTTCGCGCGCGATCCAGGCGAGGTCCGCGTCCGGGATGCCGTGCTGCCCGAGGAAGAGGCTCAGTTGGGCCGCATGTTCCTGGACGTGGCGCAGATTGTAGAATTGCAACTCCAGGAAGCTGATCGGCTGCCCCCTCGACCAGGGATACGCGACGGGCCGGCGCGCCTGCTCATCCGTCAGCGTGACCAGCGTGGTGTGGCACTCCCGGCGCGTGGAGACGAGATAGGCGCGTAGTTCCTCCTTCGTATAGGGCCGGTCGGGCAGCGCCGCGATGGAATCGATCTCCCCGCGGGCGAAGGGAGCGGGGGGATCGAATGCCTCCTCCGGGACGCCGGAGAGATAGAGGTCGGTCCAGACAAGCGCATGGAAGGTGACGTACCAGAACTCCGCGAACTGCGGCGGGAACTCCGATGGCGGGTGGCCGGGCCAGAGGCGCTGGGTCCACAGCGCGGCGGGGCAGGCCACGAGGACGTTGTCGAGCATGTCGAGAGCGGCGCCGAACTGCTGCCACAGGGCGGTACACCACGACGTTTCCATCTGTCCTCCTTCAATGCTGGCTCCTGCACCAGTCCGCTTTGAAGCCGTCCCTTATGTGGATGAGGCGCGCAAGGCGGGGAGCACATCGGTCGCGACCCTCTCTAGCACAGCGGACTGGTCGTCGCGTGGCATGTCGATGATGAACTCATTGACGCCCACCGCGCGGTAGTTGCCCACTACCTCCTCGAACGCGCCGACTGATGCCCAGGGATCGGCCGGAAGTTTCGCCGCCCAGCCATAGATGCCGCGCCGGATCGCGCGCGGATCGCGACCAATCGCCGCGCAGTTTTCGTCCAACGTCTGATTCCACACGCGCACCTCATCGACCGTCCCCGACGAGTTCCATGCATCCGCGTATTGGGCGACGATCTTCAGCATTCTCGGGCCCTTGCCGGCCAGCAGCAGCGGCGGGCGTGGGCGCTGCACCGGGCCGGGGCGCGACGGTGCGTCGTGCAGTTGATAGTACTGGCCCTCGTATGTCGATAATTCATTGCGGAGCATCCCGTCGATGATCTCAACCGCCTCGCGGAATCTGCCGACCAATTCGCCGGGCGACGGGAAGGGGATGCCGAACTGCTCGTGCTCCGGCACGAACCATCCCGCGCCGAGGCCGAGTTCCAGACGGCCATTCGAGATGTGATCGACGGTGACCGCCTCCTTCGCGAGCAATCCGGGATGCCGGAAGGTGTTGCAGGTGACGAGGACGCCGATACGCACGCGCTCCGTCTGCGTGGCGAGGGCGGCGAGCAGCGTCCACGCCTCGAAATACGGCCCGGTCGGTTTACTCGGCTGATAGAGGTGGTCGCAATCCCAGATGCTATCGAAGCCGAGCGCCTCGTAGCGCCACCACCGCTCCGCGAGCGCCGACCACGGCAGATTCTGGTCCGTGCAGATACCGAAAGAAAGTCGCTCACTCATCTTCGTTCGACTCCTCGGTAGTGGCTCAGTTTGAATCGGACGGGGTCAGATTTGACCTACTAGGCACAAGGGGCTAATCCCTGCCTCTACCCGGCCAAAAGGCGAAACCCATGACGAGGCCGAAGGTAATCGCTCCAACGATCCATCCAACAGCAGACGAAACCAAGCCGGATGGAGAAGGTGCTTTCCCGTGAATGAGGTCTATGACAATCGAGATCGCTATTCCCACCGTGAAAAGTAGGACACCGTTTGCGACACAGAACGATAGCCTGCTCAATCCCCAAACCCAGCGGCGTACTTGCCACATCCGATCGCTCAAGTTGAATCCTCGTTATTCTAGCCCCATCGTGCCGCCGCCGCCTTCTGAGCGCTCACCTTGCGTTCCTCGGGAGTCATCGCCGCCGAGTATGCTTACAACCCAACGTTACCGCAAGGCACAGAAGGATTCAAACTGAGCCACTACCGACTCCTCGCTCCCCACCAATGAATGCGAAAGGCGTTCGTACGATCACTCTCTTCGGGATTGCACCGTAGCATGGTGCGATCTCCCTGTAAATAAACCGCGCCGACGTACGCATACGCCCCCGATCACTGACCTTCCTTCTTCTTGACAAAAGGCTTATACTGGGTACGGAAAGTGTTCGTACACCCTCGGAAAGGATCGCGCCGCTATGTCCACACCGCTGCTCACGCTGATCGTCGTGGCCGTGCTGATCGTGGTAGGGGCGGGCGATGCGGTTCATTGGGGGCGGCGCTGAGAGGGGCGGAGCGATGGCGGAGCAGCAGCGGATGGCGACGAACCGGGCGCACCGGAAGGGTACGAGTGTGAGCGTGCCGGAGATCGCGGCGACCTTGCAAGTGCCGGAGACGGTGGTGCGCTCCTATCTTGCCACGCAGACCTTTCGCGGCGTGCGGTTGACTTTTTCCGAGCGTCAGGAACCGCGCCGTCGGGCGCGCCAGTGGCGGCAGCGGCCACTGAAAGGGATGTAGGCAAGCGCGATGGCAACACCGGAAGCTCCCCGCAGTCAGATCCGCGATATCGAACGCCATGAGGCCGTGCGATCGCGCGGCTCGAAGGCCCCCGGCGTCAAGCGCGGCCTGAACGCGCGCGGCATCCGGGAGTTGCGCCAGACGAACCGGCCGCCCCATCGCTACACCATACCCTCCTCCATGCCCCTCACGCAGATGGGCATGACCATCATCCTCGCCGCCGTCCTCCTGCTCGTCATCCTCGCCGCCGTCGGGCTGCTCTTCTTGCGATAGAGGCTTGAGCAAGTTTCGAAACCACCAAGATGCTCTGTTCGCCCTAACCCCCCGCCCCCCTTCCCCACCGGGGAAGGGGGAGTGGTTTTCCTGGTGGTAGCAGGCTTTCTAGCCTGCCTCTCGGGGCGGGGAGGCAGGCTCTCTGCCTGCTACCACCCTTCTCCTGTATCGGCTGCAACATACAAGACACCAAGGCAGAAGCAATCGTTCTTTCTCTCGGTGCCCTCTGTGGTGGAATCACGCGTTCGGTGGTAGCCTCTCGCCCCATGGAAAGCTCTGATCGCCCGTCGTCCGTTGCCGCAGCGCTCGCGGGCATCCGCCTCCCACCTGGTGTGGCGATCCGTCCGTGGGCGGAGACGGATTTCCCCGCCATCCAGGATCTCTCGGACGCGGAAGGATGGCCGACGCCGCGCACCCGCCCCGATGCGGCACTCGACGCCTGGCGTCGCTCGTGGCCCGCGCTCGTCGCCACGACCGAGACGGGCGTCATCGCCTTCGTACGGGCGCTGACCGATGGGGAAGTGACGCTGTTCATCCCAGAGCTGCTCGTCGCCCCCGCGTGGCAAGGCAAGGGTCTTGGTCGCTGCTTGTTGGATGTGTGCCATGGCCTCTATCCGCATGTACGTATCGAGTTGTTCGCCACGGAGTCCTCGGCGTCGTTCTACACGGCGCACGGGTTCCGGCCCTTCTGCGGCTACCGAAAGAGTTATCGCTGAGCGCGATTCCCTCGCCTGAGAATGTGCCCCAGACTTGACGAAGGGGCTGCCGATGAACGATCTTTCGAGTCGTCTCGTGGCGATCTGGATGCCGTTCGGATATGAGGGGGAAGGGATGAATTACGACACGCTGATCACGGGCGGCAAGGTGATCGACGGCACAGGCAACCCGTGGTTTTACGGCGATGTCGCCATTGCGGGGGAGCGGATCGTCGCGATCGCCCCGACCGGGCGGCTCGACCCTGCCAATGCGCGCGATGTTATCGACGCAGCCGGGATGGTCGTTTCGCCCGGTTTTATCGACATCCAGAGCCATTCGATCCTGCCCTTCTTCACCGATACGCGCTCGCTCTCGAAGATCACGCAGGGCGTGACGACCGAGATCATGGGCGAGGCGTGGACGCCCGCACCCTTTGGCGGGCGGATCGAATCACCCTTCCGTACCAGTTTCTTCGGCGGCGCGGAGGAGTGGGACACGAAGGCGCGGGCGTGGACGCGCTTCCGCCACTGGCTCGAAGAGCTGGAGGGGCGGGGCGTCTCGGTCAATGTCGGCTCATTCATCGGCGGGGCGACGGTGCGCGAGTACGGCAAGGCGCAGGAGTTGGGGGAGCCGAACGCGGAGGAACTGGCGGCGATGTGCCGCGTGACGGCGGAGGCGATGGAGGACGGCGCGTTCGGCGTGGCGACAGCGCTCATCTACCCGCCCGGCGCCTTCGCAGGAACGGCGGAGTTGACCGAGATCGCCAAAGTGATCGGTCGTTACAACGGCGTCTACATCACCCACCTCCGCTCGGAGGGCGACCGCTTCCTTGAATCGCTCGAAGAAGCGATTGCGATCGGCGCCGAGGGCAAGTGCGCCGTCGAAATCTACCATCTGAAGGCGACCGCGCCGCGCAACTGGCACAAGATGGCGCAGGTGATCGCGCGCATCGACCGGGCGCGGGCGGAAGGGCTCGACATCGCGGCGGACATGTACCCCTATATCGCCTCCGGCACCGGCCTCAGCGCCTCGCTGCCGCCATGGGCATCGGCGGAGGGGAAACTCTTCGCCAATCTGCGCGACCCGGCGATGCGCGCGAAAATCCGCGACGCGGTCGTCGAGCCGGACGGCACCTGGGAGGCGCAGGTGACGCAGGTCGGGCCGGAGGGCGTGATGCCGATTGGCTTCAAGAAGCCCGAGAACTGCCAGTATGCCGGCAAGCGACTCGCCGAGATCGCGACGATGCGCGGCCAGCACTGGTCGGACGCGCTCATCGACCTCGTCGCGGACGAGGGGCATTCCATCTCGACGATCTACTTCAAGATGTCCGAGGAGAACCTCGCTCAGCAGCTCATGCAGCCGTGGGTTAAGATCAGCACGGACGCGGGCGGCATCGACCCCGCGACGGCGGAGGGGCTGACGCACCCGCGCGCCTACGGCACCTACACCCGTGTGCTCGGTAAGTACGTGCGCGAGGAGAAAGTGCTGACGCTCGAAGAGGCAATCCGCAAAATGTCCTCCGCCGTCGCCGATCGCCTCTTCCTGCGCGAGCGCGGCGTGCTGCGCGACGGCCATTACGCGGATGTTGTTATTTTCGACCCGGAGACGGTCGGCGACCGCGCTACCTTCACGGAGCCGCATCAACTCTCGGTCGGCATCCGCGATGTCTGGGTGAACGGCGCGCACGTCCTGAAGAATGGCGAACACACGAATGCCAAGGCAGGCAAGTTCGTGCGCGGGCCGGGCGCGGGGTAAACCTCACCCCCCAGCCCCCTCTCCTTTGCGATGGAGAGGGGGAGCAAGAGGGATCGTCTCTTTACGGGCCGGATGCGGCATCGTGCGCGCGGTGCGTTCTATGCTATTCTTCGGCGGCGTTGATTGCTATACATAAACATCTGGATAGTGAAAATCAATCGCGTGTCCTCGCTGTTGTGCGGAGTGGGAGGGAAGGGTGCGGAGCCAACGTCGATCTCTCATGCATCTCGGAGTGCGCGGTCTCCTGATGGGCGTCTTCATCATCGGCGCGCTAATCGCGGTCGGCCCTGTCCAGAACGTGCATGCGGCCACCTTCATCGTCAACAACAGCGGCGACGGTCACGACTTTACGCCGGGGAACGGTGTCTGCGAAACGGCATTCGGCAATGGCATCTGCTCGCTGCGCGCGGCGATCGAAGAAGCAAATGCGCTCGGTGGCGCGGACACGATCACGGTGCCCGCGATGACCATTACGCTCACGCTTGCCACGACACTGAACGCGGAGCCGCACATCACCTCGGATATCACGATCAACGGGGCGGGGGCTGCCTCGACGATCATCCAGACGAATGCGACGTTCGGCGTGGCGAATACGCGCGTGCTCACGGTCGCGAGCGGCGGGAACGCGACGATCTCCGGCGTGACGTTCCGTTACGGCAAGGTGACGCCACCACCAAGTCCAGGCTGTGTGCCGGTGAACGGCGGCGGCATCCTCAATAGCGGCACACTGTCGCTCACCAACAGCGTCGTCGACGCGAATATCGTCGCGCTCGGCTGCGAGGGCGGCGGTGGCGGCATCTATAACACCGGCATGTTGACGCTCAACTCTACCAATGTAACGGACAATTCGGACAACGCCGGCAGCCCGGATGGCGGCGGCATCAGCAACGACACGGGCGGCACGCTGATCGTGACCGGCGGCATCTTCTCGAGTAATCACGCGTCGCAGGGCGGAGGCGGCATCGGGAACTACGGCACGCTGACGATGAGCACGACATTCATCGGCGGGAACTCGGTCGATCAGCTCGGTGGAGCGGGAATCTACAGCCAGGGTACGATGACGCTGAGCGGCATCACCGCCTCCTCCAACGTCTCCACCACAGGTTGCGGGGGCGGCATCGCCGCGATCTTCAACACCAATACATTGACCAACAGCAGGGTGATTGCCAATCAAGCCTCGTGCGGCGGGGGTATTTACCTCGACCAAGCAGCGCAAATGACGATCAGCGGTTCCGATATCGGCGGGACGACAGCGGGCTACGGCAACACCGCGAGTGGCTCGGGCGGCGGCATCTACAATACAGGCACGTTGACACTCCAGGGCGGCACACGCATCCTCGCCAATACCGCGAACGGGACGACCGCAACAGACGGCGGCGGCGGTCTCTACAACGACTACGATGGCATCAACGCCGGGAGCGGGGTGCTCGTCGTTGACGCAAGTGCGGTCGGTGTGGCGGGCTACGGCAATACCGCGCATCGCGGCGGTGGTATCTATAGCCGTGGCGGCATCGTCACGATACGGGACGGGAGCAGCGTGAGCGCCAATGTCGGCTTGTTCGGCGGCGGCGGCGTTCTCAACGAGAACAACGACTCCGGCACGATCCGTGGCGGCCAGGTAACAGTGGACAATAGCGTCATCGGCGGCACGGCATCGGGTACGGGCAATACCGCGACGCCAGGCAACAGTTCCTTCGGTGGCGGCATCCTCAGCCTCACCAGTGCGACCAGCAACAATACCGTGACGTTGCAGAACAACGCGCGCGTGCAGGGCAACCTCGCCAATGGTGGCAACGGTGGCGGCATGTACTCCGGCGGCTTCTTGAATATCACCGGCAGCACCGTGAGTACCAATTCCGCACTCTTCGGGGCCGGTATCGAGAGTCTCACCGAAATGGTGATGGGGACGAGCACCGTCCGGGATAACACCGGCATCTGCGGCAGCGGGGCGTGCGGCGGCGGGATCTTGGCGAAGAGCGATGCGTCAATCACGCAGAGCACAATTAGCGGCAATGGTGGTGGCGGCATCTTCGTCGGCACCGGCGCCGGAATGCCTATCACTAATAGCACGATCAGCGGCAACGGTGGCAGCGGCGGCGGGTTGACCATCGGTTGCTCCTCTGCCTGCCCCACCACGCTGACGAACGTGACGATCGCGAACAACAGTTTCGGCATCGTCGGAGTGAGTGGCACGAACGGCACGGTTGCGATCAAGAACTCGCTCCTGAGCAACCTCGGCGCGAACTGCGTCGGTGCGGAACCGATCACGTCGGGCGACTACAACATCAGCAGCGATGGCGCCTGCGCCGCGCTCACTGCCCCGCACGACCGGAACAATCTCAACCCGCAGATCGGCCCGCTGGCGAACAATGGCGGCCCAACGCAAACGCATGCGCTCCTGACGACCAGCCCGGCGATCGACCAAATCCCCTCTGTCGGCGGCTGCGGGGTGGGGCTGACGACCGATCAGCGCGGTTTGGGCCGGCCGCAGGCCAATAAAGGCTCCTGCGACATTGGCGCATACGAAAAGCAGCCGGATCCGGAGCCGCCGCCACAGCCGGGGCCGGTGTTAGGGCCCCCACCCCCAGCTCCCTTACCGCAGGTGCTGCGTCCCGGCCCGCATGTCGATGGTGTGCCGAGCCCGGAACCGACGACACTGCGTTGACGCGGTCGCTGGGAGCGGATACATCATAGGTCGCACGGCACGGGTGCCGCTGCCTGTCGCCCGGAGAGGAGAAGCCGGTGCCCTATCGCATCGCCATCGGGGAAGTCGCGCACGAGACGAATACCTTTTGTGCGGCGCCGACCACCACCGCGCCGTTCAAGGAATATCAATGGCTGCACGGTGACGAGATCGTGCGCGTGCATGGCGGCAACCGCACCTATGTCGGCGGGATGCTCGCGCAGGCTGAGGAACTGGGTGTGATGGCGGCGCCCGCCTTCACGACGATGGCTTACCCGTCCGGGACGATCACCGCCGCCGCGTATGAGGAAATTGTCACGACGTTGCTGGACGCCATCGAGCGCGCGATGCCGGTGGACGCGATCTGCCTCGCCCTGCACGGCGCAGGCGTCGCGGAGGGCGTGGACGACCTCGAGGGGGCGATCCTCGCGGCAGTGCGCGAGCGGTTCGGCACGACGATACCCGTCGCCGCCTCGCTCGACCTGCACGGCAATATCACCCCGCAGATGCTCGAACATGCGGACGGGCTGTTCGGCAACTGGCTCTACCCGCACACGGACAGTTACGAGCGCGGCGCGGAGGCGATGGCCTTCCTCCACCGGATGTTACGAGGCGAAATCACGCCGGTGATGCACCTCGAGCAGTTGCCGATGATGATCCCGACCTGCAGCACCGATCTCGAACCGGGCAAGCGGCTGAACGCCCTCTGCCGCAAGTGGGAGCAGCGGCCCGGCATGATCGACTGCACGATCTTCCACGGCTTCGCCTACACCGATGTCCCCGCTGTCGGCATCTCCGTCCTGACGATCACCGATAACGACCCGGCGCTGGCGGCGGAGGCGGGCGAGGCCGTCGCGCAGGCAATCTGGGAAGCGCGCGAGGAGTACCGGCCGGAAATCCTCACCGCACCGCAGGCGATTGCCCGCGCCCTGGCCGTACCTGAAGGTCCCGTCGTCATCAACGACACCTCGGATAACCCCGGCGGCGGCTCGCCCGGCGACAGCACGCACCTCCTGCGCGCCATGCTCAAAGCGAAGCTCGACAACGCCTGCTACGCCTACATTTTCGATGTCGAGACTGCACAGCAGGCGCATGCTGCGGGGACGGGCGCGACGATTACCGTCCGTCTCGGCGGCAAGACGGACGATCTGCACGGCGCGCCGATTGAGGCAGAAGCCTACGTCAAATGCCTCACCGATGGCCGCTTCCGCCTGACGACGCCGATGGGGCGCGGCCTGCACGTCGAACTCGGCCCGATGGCCCGCCTGCAGATCGGCGGCGTGGACGTGCTCGTCGGCTCATTTCGCCAGCAGGTGCTGGACGACGAAATCTTCCTCCTGCACGGCATCGACGTGCGGCGCTACCGCATCATCGCCGTCAAATCCAGCGCGCATTTCCGCGCCGGGTACACGCATCTTGCGACGGCGATCATCGCGGCAGATGCGCCCGGCGCGACGACGCTCGACCTCTCCGCCTTCCCGTACCATCGCATCCGCCGCACGATGTGGCCGCTCGACGCCGCCGAGATGCGCGGTGATTACAAGGAATACCTCTAACCCGGTGGCGTAGGCTTCAGCCTGCGCCACCGATGGGAGCGCAGATGTGGATTGAATGGCGCATCCGCTGGCGCGGCGATGACGCGACGGTTCGCTGGGAAGACGGCAGGCTGACGAGCGACAACGCCGTGACCGCCGCCTTTGGCCGCTTCGTCGTCAGCAACGCCCCGACGACCGACCGCCCCGCCGAGGAACGCCTGGCCGACCCCGTCCTCGCCCGCCAGACGATGTCCGAGTTCGCCGACACCATCCTCGCAACGAGGACGAGCAATTGATGCTTTTCTCTCTGTCTCCCCTCTCCACTCCGGGTGTATAGACCGGGGAGGGGTTGCATCGGGCCGATTGCAATGACTATCGGCCGGTGCGATGCTTCGGGGAGCGATCAATCGGTAGCGCAGACTCTCCAACCGGCGAGCTGCAGGCTGGAAAGCCTGCGTTACCACGAACGAAGGAGCGGGTAGATGGCGGAGATGCACCTTTGTCCCTCTGACCAGTTGCGCGCGTACGTCCGGCAGGTGGCGCTGGCGATGGGCGCGGAGCCCGACATCGCCGACGAACTAGCGAACCATCTCGTCAAGGCGAACCTCTCCGGCCACGACTCGCACGGCGTTTTACGCCTACCGCAGTACGTTCAGCAGGCAGATACGGGTGGTCTCGTGCCGAACGCGCGGCCCGAAGTGGTGCGTGAGATGAGCGGCACGGCGGTGATGGACGCACATTTCGGCTTCGGTCAGTATTCCACCGCTGTCGCGCTCGATTGGGCGATGGAGCGGGCGCATACGCAGGGCATCGCCGCCGTCGCCAGCCGCCACGCGACGCACATCGGTCGCCTCGGCGAATACACGGAGCGGGCGAGCGCGGCGGGGATGATTGCCATTGTGACGATTGGCACCGCCGCGCCGAACAGTGGCGGCGTCGTGCCGTTCAATGGGGCGCGCCGCTTCCTCGGCACCAACCCATGGTCCTTCGGCGTCCCGGCGGACGGCCCGACGAATATGGTATATGACGCCGCGACCTCGGCGGTCGCGGAGGGGAAGTTGCGTGTCGCGCGCTCTAAGAGTGCAACGCTGGCGCCGGGGCTGATCGTGGATAAGGACGGCAACCCCTCGACGGACCCGATGGACTTCTACAATGGCGGCGCGCTCCTGCCGGTCGGTGGCGATCTCAGCGGCCACAAGGGGTATGGCCTCTCGATGGCCTCCGCCCTGATCGCCGGTCTCGCGATGGTGGACGATGACCGGGCGGTGATGCCCGTGCCGTCGGCACATCCCGATGCGGGCATGCAGCGCGGTGCCCTCGGTGGCGTCTTCGTGATTGCGATGGACCCGGCGGCGTTTGGGGACAGCACGGAGTACCGGCGACTGACGGGCGAGACCCTCGCCGCCGTCAGGCAGACGCCGCCCGCCCCCGGCAAGGACGAAGTGCTCGTCCCTGGCGAGCCGGAAATCCGCTCCCGCGCCGCCCGCGAGCGCGAGGGCATCCCGATCCCGGACGCCATCTGGCAGGACCTCGCGCAAGTCGGCGCCCGATTCGGCGTCTCCATGCCGAATGCCACGCCCGCATAAATCGAAACCAATTGAACCGCAGAGACGCAGAGGACGCAGAGAGCACAGAGAAAATGAGAAACAGGGAGTAGCAAAGAAAACGAATCTCCTTCTTTCCTCTGCGTCCTCTGCGTCTTTGCGCTCTCTGCGTCTATCCGGTTTGGTATCTGTGTCATGGAAGGCGGAAGTGATGGTGACGGTCTTCTCTGCGGCGACGGAGCGGGAGACGGATATTTACCGGCAACTCGGCGTGCGCACGATCATCAATGCGCGGGGGGCGACGACGGCCGTCGGTGGGACGCTGATGCCGCCGGAGGTGATAGCGGCGATGGCGGAGGCGTCCAAGGCGTTCGTTGTGCTCGATGAATTGAACGCGGCGGTGGGCGAGAAGATCGCGGCGGTGACCGGCGCGGAGGCGGGCTACGTCAACTGCGGCTCGGCGGCGGGGATGCTGCTGGCGGCGGCTGCCTGCATCACCGGCACGGAGATGGCGCGTATCCGCCGCCTGCCGGACACGACGGGGATGCCGAACGAGATCATCGTCCACCGCGCGCACCGTATCAACTACGACCAGATGTTCCGCGCGCCGGGCGCGAAACTGGTGGAAATCGGCATCCCGAGCGCGACCGAGCGATGGGAGTACGAAGCCGCCTTCACCGAGCGCACGGCGGCGGTCGCCTTCATTGATTCTCCGTCCATCGGCCCCGGCGCGCTTGATTTCGCGACGGTCGTGGCGGTTGCCCATGCGCGCAACATACCGGTGATCGTCGATGCCGCTTCGACGCTGCCGCCGGTCAGCCATCTGACGCGCTGGATCGCTGGGGGCGCGGACCTCGTCATCTACAGCGGCGGCAAGGGGATTCGCGGCCCGCAGGACTCCGGGCTGCTCGCCGGGCGCGCGGATTTGATCGCCGCCGCGCGGATGAACGGTAACCCGAACGCCGGGATTGGCCGCGCCGCGAAGGTGAGCAAGGAAGCGATGGTCGGCCTCGCTGTCGCGCTCGACCGCTTCATGGCGCACGACCACACGCGCGACTTCGCCGAGCACCGCGCGCAGGCGGAACTGATCGCGCGCGAACTGGCCGACTTCCCGAACGCGGAGTGCGAGGTGATCGCCGACCCGGAGCGCCACCCGATGCCCGTCGCGGTCGTGCGCTCCGTCGGCGGTGCGTGGTCCGGCGTCACCATCCGGCAGACGCTGGCAACCGGCGACCCCGGCATCTTCGTCAATGTCGAGCAGGGCGGTATCAGCATCCATACGCACTGCCTGCGTGACGGCGACGCGGAGCAGATCGCCACCCGGCTCCGTACCCTGCTGCGGACGATGGTGTGAGTCACCGGGACGGGGGTGAGGTTCCCCGCACTGTAAGCGCCTCGTTACGCGCTTGACTGGCACGGGAATTGCTTTATCATTATTTGATATGACAAGCACAATTGCGACAACAACCTACCCCGATGCAGACCACGAGAGTGGCGATGAGTTCGCGCGCCTGACGCGGGACTTCGTCAATAAGGAATTCCCGCACTTTCGCGCCGAGGCGATCGCGAACCCGCACGCATACCCACACGAATTGATCGTCAAGTGCGCCGAGATCGGCTTGCTCGGGCTGGAAATTCCCGAGGAGTACGGCGGGAACGCCGTTCCACCCGTCCAGCAGGCGGCGGTGATGGAGGAACTGGCGCGTGGGGACGCGGGTCTTGGCCTCGATCTCCTCGTCCAGAACTCACTCACCGCCTTTCCGATTGCCCGCTTCGGCACTGAGGAGCAGAAGCGGCGCTACCTGCCGCGCATGGCGAGTGGCGAATTGATCGCCTGCTTCGGTCTCACCGAGCCGAACACGGGGTCGGACGCGAAGGCGATTCGCCTCAAGGCGACCTGGGACGACGCGAAGAAGGGCTGGATCGTCAACGGCGCCAAGCGCTTCATTACCAGCGCGAACGCGGCGGAGGTGATCGTCCTGGCCGCGCGGACGGGGCGACCGGAAGACCGGGGTAGAGGCATCACCGTCCTTCTCACGGAGATCGGTCCGAGCGTGCCGAGCGTCGAAGTCTCGGTTTTCGACAAATTTGGTCAACCCGGCTCGCAACTGTGCGAGGTCGTCTTTCAGGATCATTTCGTCCCGGAAAGCGGGCTGATGGGCGCGGTCAATGAGGGCTGGTTCATCATCGAGTCGACGCTCCAGCACTCGCGCATCTGGGTCGCCGCGCAGGGCTCGGGCATCGCTCGCCACGCTCTCGACGAGGCCGACAAATACACCCACGAGCGCGAGCAGTTCGGCAAGAAACTCGCCGACATCCCCGAGGTCGCCAACCATCTGCGGATCATTCAGCGCCAGGTCGCCATCGCGCGGGCGCTTGTGCGCAAGGCGGCGATGCACGAGGAGGCGGGGGACGCGCAGTTCTTCGTCTGGGCGTCCATCGCCAAGCTCGTCGCGGGCGAGACGGCGCTCTGGGCGGCGCAGGAGGCGATGCTCCTGCACGGTGGCATGGGATACACCAAGGAGATGCCGATCTCACAGATCCTCGGCGACTCGGCGGTGATCCGCATCTACGAGGGTGCGGCGCATATCCAAGTGAAGGTGATCGAGAAGCATCTCAATCGGGAACAGATCCTCGCCCTGCTCCCGCCGACCGGCGCCTTCCTCCGCAACGCCGACGACCTCCCCTCCGTCGCCACCATTATGGCCGATGTCGAATCCTGGAAGATCGGTTAAGTAGTCGCCCTAACCCCCTGACCCCTTCCCCACCGGGGAAGGGGAGCCAGATAAATGCAAGGACCGCTACACCAGCGGTTTGAAGGCGTAGACGATGCGGTCGTACCACATCAGCAGCGTCGTGATGGCGGAGAAGGCGAGGAGCGCTGCGGCGGCATAGCGCCCCCACCACACGCGCCGCACGAGCCAGGCGAGCGCGACGCCGCTCCCGAACGCGACAGCGGGCAGCGCGAAAAGCGGATAGCGCACATAGAGCCGCGCCACGATTCCCACCACGAGCATAATCACGGCGACCGCTATCCAGACCGAGAGAGTGAGGACTGAGGACTGCGGGTGCCCTCTGGGCGGCATGAGGACTACGTCTGATGCCTCCTGCTTAGTCCTTAGTCCTAAGTCCTCAGTCCCCAGTCCTCCCCAGAGCGCCACCGCCCCGGTGATGGCGGCGATCACCGGCCAGACGCGGTAGAAGGCGAAGGATTGCTCCCACGCCTCGCGCGCGAGCGCGACGCTGAGATGCGATGTCGAGACGGCGGGTAGGCCGATACGGTCATCCGGGGTCGCACCGCCGGTGCGGTACCGCTGGGTTTGCGTCGTTGGCTGGGCATTCGTCGCTTCCTGATCGACTGCGGTCGCCTGCTGGCCCGCGATGAGGTCGTGCGCGGGGAAGCGATAGAAGAGGGCGAAGGCAACCAGCGCGGCGACCAACCCGGCGAGTGCGAAGAGCGATGCGGCACGCCGTTCGTGGTGCAACTCGGTGGATGGCTGCCGACGCGAGACGGCGAGCAGTGCTACCCGTCCGAGCAGATACAATATGACAGTCAACGACGTCAGCACGAAGACGCCGATATGCGCGAGTAGGGTCAGGCAGATCACGGCGGCGAAGATGGCGCACCACCGCCAACGATGTGGCCCGCCGAGCCGGTCGTAGGCGAACGACAGCAGCACGAATAAGAGCGTCAGCATCCCCTCCGCGAAGATGTTGGCGAACGTTCCCCACGAATAGACGATCCAGCCGACCGGCATCAGCGCCATCGTTAGGACGACAAGGTTCGCCGTCAGCGTGTCCCGCGTCACACGCCGCGCCAGCAGCCAGAGGACGCAGAAGCGGGCGAGATCGACGCCGAGCGAGAAGAGGAAGAGCAGCAATGTTCGGTCGCGGATCAGCCAGGAGAAGGGCAGCATGAAGAGATAGGGTGTCGGCGCGTAGAGCACCGTCCGCCCGCCGAATTCCGCCGATTGGATCGGTAGGAGGAGCGTATGTCTGTCCGCTACATCCGCGAGGCGGTGCAGGTGGAACTTGAGATCGACGATGACGATGCTCGGGTGCAGCACGCCCGCGAAGCGGAGGGCGAGCGTCGCTCCGGCAATTGCCGCAAGCCAGCGGACATCCCGCGCTATCGTCGCCAGTCCGAGACGGCGGCAGAGTGGGGCGAAGGCGAAGCGGATCGCCGCCGTCGTGACGATCATCAGCGCCCCGGCGCGGACAACGCCGCCCGCGTCCGTCGTGAGAAAGAGGCGGTTGCCGATCAGGAAGCAGGCCATCGCGACCGCAACCACGGTCGCGCCGGTGCAGGCGCCGATACCGCCCAATCCCGCAATCCAGAGCGCCAGCGCGACGCAGAGCGCGCCCACCCAGAGCGAAAGCATGATCCGCGCGGGTGGCAGCGCGAGGCCGTGGCCCACGGGCCGGACGGTGATCTCCTCGACCGCGACGCCGAGTGTTCGCTGCTCGCCCGGCGGCATGTACGGTTGCGCGTCGAGCGTGACGACCAGCGAGCCGCTCTGCACGAAGGCGGCGGGCACATCGATCTGGTATGGCGCGAAGGCGGGTGTCAACTCCATCTGCCCGACCTCGCCGCCATTCGCCAGCACGCGGACGGTGCGCGACGGGTTGAGCGCGCTGGACATGACGAGGTCGAGGTGGATCGCGCCCCGACCGATGCCGGGGAAGACGATCCGCGCGTTCCCGCGCGCCCAGCGATAGCGCGCGCCGCCGTCAACCGCCGATTGTCGTTCCGGCCCATAGAAGCCCCGTACCAGCGCGGTGTCCTGTGCCGCGTCGCCGACCGCGATCCGGTAGGTGGGCCGCGCCTGATACGCCGCCACCAGCACAACCCCGGCGATCACTGCCGCCGCGAGCAGCCAGAACGCAGTTCGGAGTTCGGGATTCAAAACAGGTCGATCTCGTGTCGAACCTTGATTCCCCGCCTCATTGCTCATTGCTCGTTGCTCATTGCTGTGGTGTCCGATACTCGATGAAGGCGGGCACACCGCCCGCACCCGCCGGGCTGTTGCCGGGGATGCGTTCGAGCCCCTTCGCCCAGGGCAGCGCGGCAATGACCATATCGGGCGGCGTATCGAATTTGCCGTTCGGGAGCAGAATCGCGTAGCGCGCGGGCAGCGTCGCCGGGTTCTGCCCCTCAAGTGGCTGGAGCGCTCCCGTGTGGATGATGACACGCGCGAAGAATGGGAAGACATCGCGGTCGATCGCCGCTTGCGGGACAAGATAGGTGATGCCGGGGTGCGCGGCGCTCTCCGCCGCCATCCGTTTGCCCGCCTGGGTCGCGAAGTAGGTGTCGAACCGGAATGTCTCCGTCGGGTTATTGCGCATCAGCCCGAAATACGTGCCTGCGTTGAGCGCGAGGACGGCTGCGAGGGCGAGTGAGGCGAAGATGGCCCCCACCCCCTGCCCCTCCCCCGCAAGCGGGAGAGGGGAGCTTGATGCGGAAAGGGGCGTTCCAGCAGTCGCTTCAAACGCAACACCCTCCACCCCCCTCCCCCGCCGCGCGGGAGAGGGGTGGAGGGTGGAGGCCATTCCCAGCCGTATCCAGATCGCTTCGGCGGCGAGCGCGGCGATTAAGAGGGCGGGCGGGAGCGTATCGAAGGCGTGGAGGGTGCTCGGCGCGTCGATGGCGAGCATACTGGGAATGAGCATGACGGCGAGATAGCCGAGCGCCAGCCACTCGCCGAACCGGCGCGCGGGCGACGGAGGCCCGTACCGTCGGCGCGCCAGGAGGAGGGCGAGGCCAGTAAGGAAGAGGACGGCGGTGATCGCGTCGAGGTGCGGGGCCCACGGTAGGTTGGCCTTCGCCTCGCGGTCGCCACGCACGGTATACATGCCGAGGTTTGGGCGGATGTTGTCTTGCAGCGCGGCCAGCCGGTCTTGCCCGAGGCGGCGCAGATTCTCTTCTGAGAAGATCGCCGTCTGGCGCGGCCGGAAGAGATACTGATCGAAATTGAGCGCGATATAGCGCAGGAGTGGCGCGGTGAGGACGAGGAAGACGACCGTCAGCAGGGCGAAGCGGGGCAACCAGAATCGCGTGAAGTGATGCGGCGCCCGCGCGAGGAAGACGAGCGCGACGAGCGCCATCAGGACGAGCGCGAAGGGACCGGAATGGTAGCAGTAGATCGTCCCCGCCGCGCCGACGCCTGCCAGCGCCCAATCCCACCAGCGGCGCAACTGGACTGCCCGCACGAAGAGCAGCAGGCCGAGGAGCACCAATCCGGTCGAGAAGCAGGGCGCGAGGGCGACCCGCTGCATCCGGAGCGCCCAGAACGCGACGGCGAAGAGATAGGCGGCGATCAGCCCGACGCGCGTGCTGAACAGTCGCCGAGCGAGGAAAAAGAAGAGCAATACATCCGCGACGCCGACGGACGCCATAAAGAGCCGCAATGTCAGCATCGAGACGCCGAAGAGCTTGAACGCGAGCGCCAGTGGGTAGAGGAAGAGCGCGGGCAGGGAGATTTCCGGCTCGTAGACCGGGCGATAGGCGGGATTATCGAGAATGGTCGCTGCCTTGAGGGCATGTCGCGCTTCATCTCGGAAGAGGCTGGCGGGCATCTCCGTTAGCAGCGTCAAGCGCAACGCCACCGCCAGCGCCGCGATTCCCACCAGCATGGCGATCTGCCATGGCGCCAGCCGCGTCTCGTTCGGCGGTAGGGCGAGGTCGGTATTGGAGGGCGCACGGCTGTGCGCCCCTACGGTCTCTCCCCCTTCCCCATCGGGAAGGGGGTTGGAAAGAAATCCCGTCAACAGCGTCAACAGCCCGACGATCAGTACCACTGCCCCGAGGAACGTCCACCGGTGCTGCGCGATGAGGGCCTGTCCGGCCACCGCGACAACCGCTCCGGCCATCACCAGCACGCGATCATCGATGCCCGTGCGCGCCTGCATCGCCCGGAGCGGCCACGTCAGCGCCGTCCACCACTCGCGCGCCCAGAGTGCGGCCACGAGCAGGCCGAGCAGCAATTCGAGCGGCATGGCGATCCGCCAGAAAAGGACGCGCGCCAGCAGTACGCAGAGCGTGACCGCGCCCCCCATCGCGCCCGCCGCGACCAGACGCCAGCGATAGGCACCCCGCCGACCTACCGCCAGCGCGGCCAGCACGACGAGGAGGATCACGCTCGCGACGGCATCCGGGGCGGGCAATTGCTTGCCGGGCGATGACGCCAACTGGGCATCCCCGACGAGCGCGATGCCGAGGTCGCGCCGGTCGCGCGGCGGCGAGTACGTGTCGTCCACCCGGACGGTGAGGTGCAGTTCATCGTGCTGCCGCAGCAGCGAGGAGACATCCACGGCGACGGGGTGCTCGACATTCGACGGCCAGGAGTCGAGCACATGTCCGTTCGCCAGCAGGGTGACCGTTGTCACCGGCGTGCCCGGTGGTCGCCCGGAGAAGCGCATCATCAGCATCAATCGCGTGTTCGCGGGCAGGGCGCGCCGCGCTGCCCGGAAATTGAGCGTCGATTCGTCCTTTGTCCACCGGAAGGTCGTGCCATCCTTCGCCCGCTCGCCGTCGTTCCAGTTGACCGACGCATGATCGAAGGTCGCGCTCGCGGGCGGCATGGCGATGACGTACGACCGCTGCATCGCCGCTACGGTCCCGATCAAGGAGAGCATGACAATACCAAGCAGCACGATTGCCGCAGTCTTGGTTGACGTCTCCCCCTTCTCCCATGGGGAAGGGGGTCGGGGGATTAGAGTCTCCCGCTCCATCGTCCCGCTCATGTATGGTATGCCCGCGTGATCCGCCCATACCAGATGAGCAGCGTTGCACCAGTACTGAACGCGAGCAGCACTATCGCCATCACCCTCCCCCACCGCCACTGCCAACCATAGCCGAGCACGACCCCCGCACCCACCGCCACGGCGGGAATTGCTGTCGCGGCGTACCGCACATACCGTCCTGCCAGCACCCCGACAATGAGAAAAGCCAATGAAACACCGAACCAGACGAGGCAAACGAGGCAGAGGCGCCGACGGCCCCCACCCCCAGCCCCACCCCCCCCATGCGGGGGAGGGGTGCCTCCACAGCAGCGATTTGTCATTTGTGGAGCGTTTCCATCAACGGTGTCTATCCTATTTTTTAACCTTTTGATCTCCCCTCTACCACTTGCGGGGGAGGGGTCGGGGGTGGGGGCATATCCCCGCCACAGCAGCCAGAAGCCGAGCGGCGCGAGCAGGAGCGGCCAGACGCGATAGAAGGCAAATCCCTCGACGCCGATCTGTCCCACGACCGCCGCGACCGGGTTGTTCGTGCGGCGATCGATCAGGCCAATGGACGGGTCGGGGCGCGGCCCACCGATCTCATACCGCCCGCCATTCTGTGCGGCGGGTGTGGCGGCAAGCGCGGGGTCGTTGGTGGCGGCAACGTTCTGCGATCCAGTCAGCGGGATGCGGTAGAAGAGTGCGAAGGCGAGCAGCCCCGCGATACCCGCGAGGCCGAGCGCCGTCAGGAAGTCCCGATCGCGCCACGGCGCGCGCCGCTGCCGGAGCAAGAGGCACAGCCAGAGCGCGAAGGCCACGAGCAGGAGTGCGACCGTTGTGACGGCGACGCCGATGTGCGAGAGGAGCGCGAGCAGCACGACGGCGACGAAGGCGATGGCGAGCCAGGGCCGCCGCAGTCGCTCCGCCCCGAGCGCGAGGAGAGCGAAGAGGAGCGTCAATGCCCATTCGCCGACCGCGTTCGTCAGATTGCCCCACGAGAAGAGCATGAACGCGATCGGGACGACGCCCGCGATCAGCGTCGCGCAGGCCGCCGCGATCCGGTCCCGCGTCGCCTTCCAGACGACGAGACCGATGACGAGGATGCGCGCGGCGTCGAGCAGTTGCGTGCCGATGGTGAGCAGGTCGGCGCGATTGCGCACGAACGGCGCGAAGGGAGCGAAGAGCAGATACGCGCCGGGCGGATAGGGGACGGGACGGTTCTTGTCGTAGAGCGCGGAAATCTCCTGATACCAGATGTGCCGCACGATCACGTCCTCGAAGCGATGGACGTGGAAGACGAGGTCGCTGACGATCATCGCCGGGTGATAGAGCCCGCCGAGTCGCACCGCGAAGAGGCCGACAACCGCCGCGAGCAGCCAGCGTGCCTCCCACCGGCCGCCCGCGATGGTGAGCCTGCGCATGATGGGCGGCATCACGAGACGGAGGACCAGGGCGAGTAGGAGCGTCACCGCCGCGACGCGCAGCCACGGCCCCGCGCCGAGAGCGATGAAGAGTCGGTCGCGGGCGAGCAGGAGCGCGCAGCCGATAATGAGGAAGAGCGCCGCCGCTGCCGCCTCCCACCCTCGCAGCCCGACCGCGAGCAGCGCAACCATCAGGAGCATGATCGCGCCCCAGAGTGCGAGCGCCGTCCGCGCGGGGGGCAAGGCAAGGCTCCCGGCGGGTTGCACCTGCACACGGCTGACGAGCACACCGAGTTCGCGGCGGTCTCCCGGCGCGTGGAAGGGCGTCGCCTGGATGGTCAGCGCGAGCGTGCCAGTTGTCAGGTGCGATGCGGGTACCGTCATCGGGTAGTCCGCGAAGTCCGGGGCGAGGCGGAGGCGCGCGACCTGGCCGTTATTCGCGAGGATCGTGACGTCCGGGTTCGGGTTCGGGCCGCCCGCCATCGTCAGGACGACGTTGGTCGCTGTCCTGCCGATGCCGGGGAAGGTGATCGTGCTCTCCGCGCCCGTCCAGCGGTACACGCGCCCGCCCGCCGTTGCGGGCTGCTGCTCCGCCCCGTTGAAGTCGGCAACGAGCGGGTCGTCCTGCACGCGCTGGCCGATGGCGATGTCGTAGGCGGGGTGCCTCTGATAGACCGCGCCGATGACCGCCGCCGCGACCAGCCCCACCGCCGCGACGTACCACCACCATTCGATCTCGCTGAGCAGCGAAAAGCGGATCGATGGCGCGCCAGTATCGTGCGCCTCCACGCCCTCGTGTTGCTCCTCATCGACTCCTAAAGCCACGCCGTCTCCGTTTCACCGAACCTTGCCCCGGAACGTTTGCACTGGTATACTACGTATCAAGCGTCCGAGGTGGAAAATCAGGCACCATTTACCCCCTCGGGGACTGATGCCGGGGAGCCTGTCCGGCCGGGCGCTTCATTTCTCTCTACGATACATCATCCCATTCCATACCCACGGACGCCGCCGAAAACGTTGTTGCTTTTCGATGTAGAGCGTCTCCAACCAGAGTTCTCCCGGTAAACACTTCAGGGGTACAAGAAGGTAGTACGTATCATCGAATTCCTCAACAAAAACGAGAGTGCTTCTCTTCTTTCCCTGATAGATGCATAGTGGGTCGGCGAAAACACCGGGTAGCAAGGCTTCCGCGCGTTCGGTGTCGAATTGTCGGGCATGCTGCCGATAGTGGGCGATGACGGATTCGGAGGCATAGACATCACGCACATCGGAGCGCGCACTGACGATAGCGGCGAGGTGGTCACCGCATCGCCCGATGAATTGGACATCATCGCGATCCGGACGAAACGACTTCCAACTGAACGTGTCGTCCTCCCATGTTCGAGAATCCCTCCCCGATGCAGTGTATCAGACCGCATTGCCCTCCCCGGCGGTGTGGTAGACTGACTGCTCGGCAACGGGGTGAACGGACATGCAGGGCGAGGGGGCGAGGGATGGGTGCAAAACGGGGGGGACTGGGCCGCGGCCTCGGGGCGCTGATGCCGGAAGGCGCGCTCGGTGGCGGCGGCATCGAGGTCGATATCGACGCGATTGCGCCGAACCCATATCAGCCCCGCACGATCTTCGTGGAAGACGAGATTGCCGCCCTCGCCGATTCGATTGCCGCGCACGGCATCATCCAGCCCCTGCTCGTCGCCCGCGCCGACGCGACGGATACGACGCCCTACCGGATCATCGCCGGGGAGCGGCGCTGGCAGGCGGCCCGCCGCGCCGGATTACGGCAGGTGCCCGTCGTCGTCAAGGATGCCACGCCGCAGCAGATGCTCGAACTGGCGCTGGTTGAGAATATCCAGCGCGCCGACCTCAACCCGCTCGAAGAGGCGTATGCCTACCGCACGCTCGTCGGCGAGTTCGGCATGACGCAGGAGCAGGTCGCGCAGCGCGTCGGCAAGAACCGCACGACGGTTGCGAATGGCATCCGACTCCTCGGCGCCGCGCCCGCCGTCCAGGAAGCGCTCGCGGCTGGCAAGGTCTCCGAAGGGCACGCCCGCGCCCTGCTCGGCATCACCGATCACACCGAGCAGGTCGCCGCGCTCGAAACGGTCACCGAACGCGGTCTCAATGTGCGCCAGACCGAAGCGCTCGTTCGCACCTGGGATGAGCGGTCACCGGAACCCGCGCCCGCGCCGCCGGAGATCGAGACGGTGCAGGGTCGTATCGGCGCCTCCCTCGGCGCGCAGGTTTCCCGCGTGCAGGTGAAGAAAATGCGTCGCGGCTACCAACTGACCCTGCACGTCTCCGATGACGATAGCCTCAACGCCATCGTCGGCCGCCTGACACGGTAAGGCGATAATACTGAACCACAGAGACACAGAGAACACAAAGAAATACGGAAGAGAGAAGAAAAATAGTCGGCTCTCCGTCTCTTCTCTGTGCTCTCCGTGGTTAGCGTTTCTCCGCCCGAATCAGGCGGGCGGGGCGGCGGTGGGTAAAATAGGCGTAGGTCCACTGCGCCATCACGGCGAAGCGGTTGCGGTAGCCGATCAGGGTCAGAATATGGATGAAGACCCAGATCGCCCAGGCGATGAAGCCACGCGTCTTGACCCCGTAGACGACCGCGACCGCGCGATTCCGCCCGATGGTGGCGATGTCGCCCCGGTCGCGATAGTGGAACGGCATGGTCGGCGCGCCGCGCAGGGTGCGGGCGATATTCTTCGCCGCTGTCTCGCCCTCCTGCGTCGCGACGGGCGCGAGGCCGGGCAGTGGCTGACCGGAACGGTCTTTCAATGCGGCAAGGTCGCCGATCACGTACACTTCTCGGTGATCCTTGAGTGTCAGGTCCGGCTCGACCGGCACGCGCCCGCCCTTTTCCAGCGGGACGCCGAGCGAGGCGCCGAGGCGCGAGGCGGTGACGCCCGCCGCCCAGATCACCGTCGCGGCGGCGATGCGCTCGTCGCCGAGATGCACGGCGTCGCGGTCAACCTGCGTCACCGCCGCGTGGACGCGGATACGGACGCCGAGGCGTTCGAGGGAGGCCGCCGCTGTGCGGGCAAGGTCCTCAGGGAAGGCGGCGAGGATGCGCGGGCCGGCGTCGAGCAGGTAAATCATCGCGTCGTCCGGGTTGATGGCGCGAAATTCCCGTTCGAGCGCCTCGTGCGCGATCTCCGCGAGCGCTCCCGCCAGTTCCACACCCGTTGGGCCACCACCGACAACCACAAAAGTGAGCAGGCGGCGCCGCGTCTCCGGGTCCCGCTCGCGCTCCGCCGCCTCGAAAGCGAGGAAGACGCGGCGGCGCACCTCAATCGCGTCGTCCAGGCTCTTGAGGCCGGGTGCGTCCTTTTCCCACTCGTTGTGGCCGAAATAGGTCGTCACCGTGCCGGGCGCGAGGATCAGATACTCATAGGGGAGGCGATCCTCGGCGGTCTCTCCCGTCTCGGGGTCCGGCGTGAGGATAACGGCGCGGTTCGCGAGGTCGATACCGGTCGCCTCGCCGAGCAGAACCGTCGTGTTGCGCTGATTGCGCAGGATCGAGCGGATCGGGGCGGCGATGTCGGCAGGCGAGAGGGCGGCGGTCGCCACCTGGTAGAGGAGCGGCTGGAAGAGGTGATGATTCGCGCGGTCCACGAGCGTCACGCGCACCGGCGCGCCCTTCAGCGCCTTCGCCGCCGCCAGACCGCCGAAGCCGCCCCCGACGATAACGACATGCGGCGCGGCAGTCGCGTACATCGAATCAGTCTCATCTCGTGTCGCGGTATTTGCATGATTGCTTGCCATGACCTGACCTCCTCTGGTTCTATCGACACGACGCCATTGTCGCATCTTCCATTCCTATCATCGTCCTTCCCGTCCCATCCCGCATCCGCCGAAAGGCGTGCATTCGCGCCTGTCCTTTCGGGAAGGAGCGAGGAATGAGTGATGAGCGTCGTCGCTTCTCATCACTTTCCCGGGCGGCTCCGCAAAGTACGTACGAGCCTCTTGACATTGTTCTCGCACAGATGTACTGTCCGTACACAGTCCCTTGCGCGGATTGCTCGTCGGCACATATACTGACCGCCGCTGTGGCGGCGTTGGTGCCGCTACTTTGTTGTGGTACACGGTCATCGAGGAGTAAGCGCGCAATGGCGACGAAAGTAATTCTCACCCAGGATGTCGAGCATCTGGGGATGGCGGGGACGGTGCAGACGGTCAAGGAGGGGTTCGCCCGCAACTACTTGCTGCCGAAGAGGTTGGCGGAGATCGCCACGCCCGGCACGATCAAGCAGGTGCAGGAGCGGCAGGCGGCAGCCGACAAGCGCATCCGCAAGCAGGAAGAGGAACTGCGCTCGCTCGGCGACCGGATCGCCGCAACGACGCTGACCTTCACGGCGCGGGTGGGCGAGAGCGGACGGCTCTTCGGCTCGATCACGGCGCAGGAGATCGCGGACCAACTCTCCCGCGTGGTGGGCGAGGAAGTCGACCGGCGGAAGATCGCCCTCGACGAGCCGATCCGCAGCATCGGGGAGCACAAGGTCCCCGTTCGCCTCGTCGGTCGGCTGATCCCGGAAGTGACGGTCGTCGTCACGGGTGAGGGTGGCGAAGCGGCGGAGACCCCGGAAGCCAGCGCGCCGGAAGACGCGCAGCCCGATCAGCCGGAACCGCCGGAGGCGTAGCGAGTACTGAGTACTGAGTACTGAGTACTGAGAAATCTTCTCTCAGTACTCAGTATGCGGCCCTCAGTGCCTGGAGTGAGTACTGACCTGAGTGATCCGGGACTCCCGCACTCAAGTACTCAGTACTCAGTACTCAGTACTGGGGGCCGGATGGCGCTACAAGAGCGGGTTCTCGACCGATTACCACCGAACAATGGCGAGGCGGAGCAGTCCGTCCTCGGCTCCCTCCTCATCGACCGCGAGGCGATTGTCCGCGTGCGACCCAACCTCCACCCGGAGGACTTCTATCGCGGGGCGCACCGGGAAATCTACGCCGCCATCGTCGATCTCTACGACAAGCGCGAGCCCGCCGACCTCACCACCCTGCCGGACGAATTGCAGCGCCGGGGACGCCTCGATGATGTCGGCGGCATCGCCTACCTGACCACCCTCCTCAGCATCGTGCCGACCGCCGCGCACGTCGAGTATTACGCGGAGATCGTCAAGCGTGAGGCAACACGCCGCCGCCTGATCGACGCCGGTTCGAGCATCGTCAGCATCGCCTACAACGACGACCTCGAACTGGTCGACGCGCTCGATAAGAGCGAGAAGTTGATCTTCGATGTCGCGCAGGATCGCCTGGAGCGGGACTTCAAGCCGATCTCGCACTACCTCGACGCCTTCTTCGAGCGGATCGACTTCGTCCAGCAGCATCGCGGCGAGCTCGCCGGCGTGCCGACCGGCTTCGCGGATCTCGACAAGATGACGGGCGGCTTGCAGCCGTCGGACCTGATCATCATCGCGGCCCGCCCCGGCGTCGGCAAGAGCTCGCTCAGCATGACGATGGCCTTCAATGCCGCGCTCCGTTACGGCAAGCATGTTGGCGTTTTCTCGCTCGAAATGAGCGGCGAGCAACTCGTCCAGCGCCTCTTGTCGATGGATACCGGCGTCGATTCGCAGCGGCTGCGCCTCGGCTATGTGGACGACGACGAGTGGCCCGCCATCTCCCGCTCATTAGGCAATCTCGCCAGCGCGCCGATCTACATCGACGATACACCCGCGATCAGCGTCGTCGAACTGCGCTCCAAAGCGCGCCGCTTGCAGGCGGAATCCGGCGTGGACATGATTATCGTCGATTATTTGCAACTGATGCGTGGCGGCCGCACCGATAACCGCGTCCAGGAAGTGGCGGAGATCACCCGCTCGCTCAAGGAGTTGGCCCGCGAGTTGAACGTCCCGGTCGTCGCGCTCTCGCAGCTCTCCCGCGCCGTCGAGTCGCGCGCTGAGAAGGTGCCTGTGCTCTCCGACCTGCGCGAATCCGGCTCCATCGAGCAGGACGCGGACATCGTCATGTTCATCTACCGCGAGGAGTTGTACGACCCTGAGACGGAGAAGAAGGGTATCGCGGAGATTCACATCGCCAAGCACCGCAACGGCCCGATGGGTACCGTCAACCTTCGCTTCTTCCAGGCCCTGACCCGCTTCGCGGACCTTGAAGTCTATCGAGAACCCATGTAAAGGACTAAGGACTAAGGACTAAGGACTAAGTGGGGATCGTGCCTCTCAGTCCTCAGTCCTCAGTCCTCAGTCCTCCCGACCAACGGGAGGGAATGATGCAGAGTATTAAGGATGTGATTCGCGGATCGCGGTTGGCGGCGTATGTCGAGGAGCGGATCGGCGAGGCGGGCGAGGTGGAGATTCCGGTCAACCGGCGGGACCGTGGCGAGGGCGATGTCTGCGCGATTTGCGGGGGGGCGGGCTTCCTGCGCCTCGATGTGCCGGTCGGTCATCCGCAGTTCGGGCGGACCGTACCCTGCCAGTGTCAGGAGCGGGAGCGGGCGGCCTCGCGCTACAGCGACCAGCGGGCGCTCTCTAATCTCGATCATTTCGTGGACAGCACCTTCGGCACCTTCGACAGGGACGTGCCCGGCACACGCGAGGCGTTCGTCCAGGCGAAGCAGTACAGCGAGACATACGAGCCGATCTGGATCGTCCTCTTCGGCGGCTACGGCACGGGCAAGACGCACCTCGCCGCCGCGATCGCCAATGAGGCCGTCCGCCAGCAGATGACCGTGCTCTTCGCCGTCGTCCCCGATCTGCTCGACCAGTTGCGCTCCGCCTACGACCCGAAGAGCGGCGTCTCGTTCGATGATCGCTTCAACCAGATCCGCGAGGTCGGCGTGCTCGTGCTGGACGACCTCGGCACCGAGAACACGACGCCGTGGGCGCGCGAGAAGTTGTTTCAGATCATCAATTACCGCGCCATGCAGCACCTCCCGCTCATCGTGACGAGCAACAATATCCGACCGGATCAAAAACTCGGCATCGACTTCGCCGGCGTGGACGACCGGATCGCCTCCCGCCTCGCCGATGTCCGCATGGTGCGCCACATTCATATCCCCGCCGGCGATTACCGCAAGCGACAGACCGGCTACCCGACCGTCATCACCCCCCGCCCGCCGCGCCGCCAGTACCAGTGATGGCCTTACTCTGTTCTCCCGGTGATGGCGGTCTGATGGCCAATACGATTCAATATAGCGCGAAGATGGCGCCTTTCCATCCGTAGGGGCGGTGCTCGAACCGCCCTCCCTGGCCTGTCGGCGTCCGTCGCCATCCATCGTGGCACCGGTACAGCAGCGGAGGGCGGTTCGAGCA
>JBPCMC010000106.1:0-2711 GCA_051002645.1 Thermomicrobiales bacterium | reverse complement strand
CCCGTGTGCAACCATACTGCGCGCGTGATAATTCGTTCGGACATGCGCGGAGGGGTGCATGGATATTGTTCTGGGCATGGCGTTGGCGGCGGCGGCGGGCTGGAATGCCTTTCTGCCGCTGCTGGCGCTGGCCTTTGCCCACCGGCTCAGCGGGCGCATCCCGATCGCGTCGCCGTACACGTTTATCGCGAGCAACGGTGGCCTGGTTGCCCTCCTGGCGCTCTTGCCCGTCGAACTCTTCGGCGACAAAGCCCCCGGCTGGGACGCCCAGAATGACCGGCTCGGCACGGTTTACCGCCCGGTCGCCGGAGCGCTGATCATGCTCGCGACGACGAAGAACACGACGCTACCGGGTGTGCTCGCAGCGCTGATCGGCGCGGCGCTCGCGCTTGGGATGCACTTGCTCAAGGTGCGCTATCGCCGCCCGCTCGTTGGCGTGATGGCAGGCATCCCGACGCCCGTCGCCTCCGCCGGGGAGGATTTCGCCGTCGCGCTCTTCTGCTTCGCGGCGCTGCTCTGGCCGGTGATTGGCCTCGTGCTCGTCGCGCTCTTCGCCTTGCTCGCGTGGTGGATCGGCAATGTCGTGCGGCGCAAGGTGCAGCGCGGCGAGCCGGAGATTGCGACGGCGCCCGCGCCCCAACCTTGACACGCCCCGACTCAATCTGTATACTTTCCCTAGACTAAGCGCGATGCGCAGCCTCCCGCTCGATCGCGGTCAGGAAGGGCACGGACAGAGGCGATGGAATTTCAGGATTATTACGCGGTGCTCGGCGTTCCCCGCACCGCCGACGAGAAACAGATCAAGAGCGCCTACCGCAAGCAGGCGCGGAAGTATCACCCCGACGTCAACAAAGATGCCGGGGCCGAGGATCAGTTCAAGCGCGTCAGCGAGGCGTACGACGTGCTCTCCGACAACGAGAAGCGCGCGCAGTACGACCGATACGGGCAGGCGTGGCAGCAGTACCAGCGCAGCGGCGGTCAGGGCGCGACCGGCCAGAACGCGGACGACTTCTTCCGCTGGTTCACCACCCAGCAGGGCGGGTCGCGGGGCAATGGCTCCCCCGGCGGCGTGCGCACCGAATACGCGTCGAGCGACGGCGACGATGGCAGCGGTTTCTCGGATTTCTTCGAGACGCTCTTCGGCCGCGCGACGGGCCGACAGACGCGCGGGGGTGGGGGCACGACCGCGACACAGGCGCCGCCTCGCGCGCGACGCGGGCGGGACACGCTCGCCGAGTTGGAAGTCTCCTTCGCGGACGCCTACGCGGGCGGCGAGCGGCAAATCAGTTTCGACCTGAACCGCGCCGCGCCGATGACCGTCACGATCCCGGCGGGCGCGCAGGACGGCGAGCGATTGCGCTATTCGGGCAAGGGCCACCCCGGCACGAACGGCGGCCCGGCGGGCGATCTCGTCCTCGAACTGCGCGTTCTCCCGGATGCCCGCTACACGCGCGATGAACTGAGCCCAGCTACGTTGCGCATGACGGTTGACGTGCCGCTCTACACGGCGGTGCTCGGTGGCGAGGTCGTCGTCCAGACACCGGACGGCAAGCGACTCTTCGTCAAGGTCCCGGCGGAGACGCAAAACGGCCGCCAGATCCGCCTCGCCAACAAGGGCATGCCGGTCGTCACCGGCCAACCGGAGAAGCGCGGCTACTTGCTCGTCTCGCTTCGCGTCCAACTACCCTCTCATCTCTCCGATGAGGAACGCCGCCTCTTCGAGCAGTTGAAGGCGTTACGACCGAACGGCTGACGAACGAAATAGAAACCGCCAAGACGCCAAGGACGCCAAGAAAACGCGAAGAAGAAGAAGGTCTTTTGCTCTTTTCCCTCTTGGCGTCCTTGACGTCCTTGGCGGTTCGTTCCGGTCGGGTTGAGTATCGGCTCGTAGATTGGTAGTAGCAGCGTGGCAGACGGGGATGACGTGACACGCGACGACGCATTCGCCGCGCTGGTCGAAACGGTCGCGGCGTGCCGCACCTGCCCGGCGATGGAGGGGCGACGCCGCGTGCTGACGACGGCGAATGGGAACATCCGTGCCCGCGTGCTCTTTATCGCGGAAGCGCCGGGGCGCGGCGGCGCGGAGCGGACAGGCATCCCCTTCTCGGGCGATTTCTCCGGTCGCACCTTCGAGCGATTACTGGATACGGTGGGGTGGTCGCGCGACGATATCTTTATTACGAACGCCGCGCTCTGCAACCCGCAGGGACCGACCGGGGCGAATCGGCCACCGACACGTCAGGAACTGGCGAACTGCTCCGGCCACCTGCGCGCGACCCTCGACCTGATTGATCCGCCGGTGGTCGCGACCCTCGGCGCGGTGGCGCTCGGCGCGCTCGACCGGATCGAGCGTCATGGCCTCAAACTCACCGAGGCGCGCGGCAGGCCGGTCGCGTGGCACGGGCGCATCCTCTTCCCGCTCTTCCATCCATCGCCGAAAGTGCTCGCTTGGTTCCCGTATGAGCAAATGGCCGCCGACTTCCGCACCCTTCGTGCAGTGGCTGACGCAGTAATGAGCAACGAGCAATGAGGAGATCGGTGATTCCACTCATTGCTCGTTGCTCTTTGCTCGTTGCTCATTGCTGCTTAGTACTACAGCCGCACTTCTGTGATAGGCTCCTGCCGACGGAAAGGAGTTTATCGTCATGATTGTCCCTGCTGGTCCCGCTTCCCTTGACGCCCTCCATGCCACGATCGCGCCGCGCTTTCGT
>JBPCMC010000105.1:0-3050 GCA_051002645.1 Thermomicrobiales bacterium | reverse complement strand
GGTACGCGCCGCGCAAGCGGCGGGCGAACGATCCCGGACAGGAGCCATTGTTCACGTTGCCCGAGGTCAGCGCCGTGTCTCACGGCTAATACCCATATGTGTCAAGCCTCATACGACGCGGTGTGCGATGTACAGCCGCTCCCGCGCGAGATCCCACGCCAGACCGGGGGAGAACATGGCATACAACGGCCCGCTCTCCCGGAACTGCCCCGCTTTCACACCGTTCAGGCGCAGATCAGCGGCGAGGCGCTCGCCGGCAAGATCGACGATCAGCAGATGCGGCACGTCTTCCGCGAGGTTGTCGGTATCGGTCGGGATACCGTAGATGGCAAGCCGCGCCCCCGAATGCAGGAACCGCGCGGCTGTCGCTAGGAATCCCGGCGTGAAGGAGGAGGGAAAGCGCGTCACCTCATGCAGATCGCTGTGGGCGAGACCGTACCGATAGAGGGCATACTCCTGCCCGATCCCATGCGCCGCATCGTGTCGCGTGCTCCCCGCCCAGTAGAGCGCCTGCCCATCGGGGCTGAAAACCAGCCCGGCGACGTAATCATCGAAACTCACCGCCGTCGCGGTATCCACCCAGGAGGTGAGATCAATCAAGTGAAGCACGCCTCCCCGATTCGAGGAACCGCTCGGCCAGAGAATTGCCGCCATCGTCCGTCCATCGGGGCTCACCGTCTGAACGTAGTGGTGCGCGAAATCCAGAGGGGCAATCCCCGGCACATCAACGAGGGTGGCGGGATCGAGCGGACGCATCCGCAACCCGTGAAAGGGTTGCGGAGGGGCGGCATCCAGGTCCACGAGCGGGAGAGGCGCGGGCACGGCACGCTGTTGCACGGCGGTGGCGGAAGCCGATGGCGATGGGGAGGCGACCGGTACGGATGCGCCGGTACACGCGGCGAGGAGCACGAGCAGCGTCGCGCTGACCGTGAGCCGGGACGGCAGGTGGGGCATGATGGAGCCTCCTTTCAGTGCGTTATCACTGATAGTACTACACCATACCGATGATCGCGGTTCCCTTTTTGCCGGTGGAAGCGGCTGTTACTCTGCTTCGGCGATCCGGGCGACGGTCTGCCAGAAGGTGGGGTAGGAGACGTCGGCGGCGCGGGCGCCGTGGATGGCGGTCTCCTCTCCGTCCTGGGCGATGAGGGCGGCGACGGCCCAGGTCATCGCGAGGCGATGGTCGTCGTGGCTCTCCTGCGTTTCGGCGAGCAGGACGTTCGGCCCCTCGATGACGAAGCCGTCGGCCGCCGCCTCCGCCCGCGCGCCGAAGCGGCGCAGCCCTTCCACGACCGTCGCGACGCGATCCGACTCCTTGACGCGCAGTTCGGCGGCGTCGCGCACGACGGTTCGCCCCTCCGCTATCGCCGCCGCGACCGCGAGCACGACCAGTTCATCGATGCCGCGCGGGATGAGCGATCCGCCGATCTCCGCGCCCCGGAGCCGCGACGAGCGCACCGTCAGGTCCGCGACCGGCTCGCCGGAGACCTCCCGTGCGTTGCGCACCGCGATCTCCGCGCCCATCAGACCGAGCATATCGAGGATGCCGGTGCGGGTCGGGTTGACGCCGACATGCTCAATCGTCAGCTCCGCGTCCGGGTGCGCGGCCCCGGCGACGAGCCAGAAGGCGGCGGATGAGATGTCGCCCGGCACATCGACATCGCGCGCGATAAGGTCATTGCCGGGCGTCAGCGTCAGCGCGCCATCCATCTCGGCGAGGTCCGCACCCATCGCGCGCAGCATCCGCTCGGTGTGATCGCGCGAGTCGATGCGGCCGGTGAGCGTCGTCGGGCTATCGGCGAAGAGGGCGGCGAGCAGCAACGAAGACTTCACCTGCGCGGAGGCGACGGGCAGCGCGTACTCAATACCATGCAGGCTGCCGCCGCGCACGCCGAGCGGGAGCAGTTTGCCCCCGTCGCGTCCGTCGATGTGGGCACCCATTTGCCGCAACGGCTCCGTGACACGCCCCATCGGGCGGCGGCGGAGCGATTCGTCGCCGGTGAGGGCGGTGAAGAAGGGTTGCCCGGCGAGGATGCCGAGCAGGAGGCGCGTCGTCGTGCCGCTGTTGGCGCAATCGAGCATGTCGGCGGGTTCGGTGAGGCCATGCAAGCCGACGCCGTGGACGGTCAGCGTCTCGCCCGTCTCGTCGATTCGCACCCCCATCGCGCGCAGGATGGCGAGTGTCGTCCGGCAGTCAGCGCCATCGAGGAAGCCGCGCACGCGCGCCGTCCCGTGCGCCAGCGCGTTGAACAGGAGCGCGCGGTGGCTGATGCTCTTGTCGCCCGGCACGCGAATCGTCCCGCGTAGCCGCCGCGCCCCCCGCACCCGCTGCACATCCTCGGCGGTCTCGATCATCCTATCCTCCCGGAGGCCGATTGAACCACAGAGACACAGAGGACACAGAGAGGGCACAAAGAGAGGGGGGAAGGAGAATCCACATTTCTTTCTCCGTGTCTCCTTTGTGACCTCTGTGCCTCTGTGGTGAAAATGTTTCCCCTAGCGCGGGGCGGTGTACTCCTCGAAGGGCGCGAAGTCGAGGCCGTGACGGGCGAAGAGAGCGGGGAGGCTGGCGCGCTCCGCCGTCGCCGTCGTGCGGATCCAGGCGACGCACATCGCCTCCAGACTGACCATATCCGCCAGTTGGTAGCGGGATTGCCCGCGCGCGAACGCTTCCGCCGCCCGCCGCACGGTGTCCTCCCGCGCCACCCGCTGTTCCTCCGGCAGGTCCGTGAGGAGTTCGGCGAGTTTGTCGTTCGCGTCATCCGCCCATCGCGTGCCGCCCGCGCTCGTGATGCTCATTGCCACCGCCCCTTTCCCACGACGTTGTGGAACCCCATTGCAGCGGAAGAATGCGGGAGCGGATACCCTGGCGTCAAGAGGAGCGCACTCATGACAAAGCCCATACATTCTGCAACGGGTTGGGGAACCTCACCCCCGGCCCCCTCTCCATTGCGATGGCGAGGGGAGCAAGCCTCCGATATATCCGAATGTATGCGGATAACCACGGCATATGACATGAGGCACCCCTCTCCATCGCAATGGAGAGGGGC